>CALCSH010000518.1 GCA_937893815.1 uncultured Anaerolineae bacterium
ATGGCGATCATCACCGAGATCGATGAATTCCCCACTGCGTTCATGGTTCGATCGAGGTCGCTCCACTGAGGCTCGACATTCACATCGGGCCAATATTTCGCCCAATTGAAATCGATTGTCAGCCAATCGATGCCATAATTGCTGGCTGTTTGTACCGCTTGTTCAACTTGAGAGCCGTCGATGTTCAGGCAGACTCCATACCCAAAAGCCGGTGATCCTGGTAGGCCATCTTGAGCATTCGCTGGGGTGGCAAGCATACCAAGTAAGCAGATGGAGCCGAGTGCAATATAGATGAGTGCGATAGGCTTCATGGGAATCACCTAATAGCTGAGCATTCCCCAAACAATGCCCAATAAGAACCCGGATGCTGTGAAGAATGCCGCCGGAATAACGAAATCCGTAACCAGTTTTTTTCGTGCGAGAAAATACAAATGTTTCAGGATAAACCGAACGATCGTTGAATCTCGAATAAGCGGGGTGGCAATTTGCCAGAAATTTAGTTCAATTCTTTGGAGTATGCTCATGAAAGGTGCCTCTCCTTTTATCGAGATGTGGTGGTTTTGACGATTTTTCCCTGAGCGGTGGCAATCACACGGATCACTCTGGGTAGAGTTTTTCCCTGAGGTAACTGGATACTGGTTTTATAGAGCAATAAGTACTGTTTTTCGCTTTGGCCTTCGACTGTGGGCTGCAAAGTGATCTGCGGTTTTTGCTCTTGTATTTCAGGGAAACGTTGAGATATTTTCTTGTGCAATGCGTTCCGGATTTTTTCATCCATGATTAGCCTGCGTAGCGACTTTGCCGCCGCAAAAAAGCTGGAATATCAAGATCGGTAGTGGTGATAGATGGCATCTGATACGCCGGTTTTTGTTTTTTCTCGCTACTCGAGAATTGCGTGCGTGCCGGCAATGGGCGTTGGTGAATTCTCTCGGCGCCGGGCATGAACTCCTCCAGTGTAGAAGCACCCAGGCCAGTGACAACCAGATTGACTTGTACGCGTTCTTCCATATGCGCTTTGGGCGTAGTCCCGAATATGACTTCGGTGTCGGGGTTGGATTGCTCCTGCAGATAAACCAATGCCTCGCTGATCTCCATCAGAGAGAGTTCATCGCTGGCGGTGAAATTGGCAATCACACCCGCCGCGCGCTGCAGTGATACCGTTTCGAGTAGTGGATGATCAAGCGCTTGTTTGACGGCTTTGAGGGCCTTATTTTCCCCGCTACCGTGACCGATAGCCATCAGCGCGCCACCGCCAAGTTGCATCACGCGCCGGATATGTGCAAAATCGACATTGATTAATCCTGGCTCGGTAATTAATTCGGTGATACTTTGCACAGCCTGCCGCAGCACATCGTCGGCCAAACGAAAGGCGGTTTCGAGGGGAAGATCGTTAGGAGCCACGTACAGCAGGCGGTCGTTGGGGATGGTGATCAGCGTATCGGTATGTTTTTGCAGTTCTTTGAGACCGTCCATCGCGTTTTGTTGGCGGCGTCCCATCTCAAACGAGAATGGGGTGGTAACAACGGCAATCGTGACAATTTTTTGCGATTTGGCAATTTCGGCAGCAATGGGGATAGAACCGGTCCCTGTACCGCCGCCCATACCGGCGGTGAGGAAAACCATATCACAGCCTTGCAGGGCTTCTGACAGCGCGTGACGACTTTCGATGGCGGCTTCACGCCCCACGGTTGGCTGGCCACCAGCGCCCAGTCCGCGGGTTAGTTTGGGGCCAAGCTGAATCTTGCGCGCAGCGTCACTGCGGAGAAGTGCTTGCTGGTCGGTGTTGGCGACAATGAAATCGACGCCGCGCAAGCCCAGTTCCAACATGCGATCAACGGCGTTACTCCCACCGCCGCCCAGGCCGAGAACTTTAATGACCGGGGCTTTCGGCGCGGCCGGAGCGACGCGGGTGGGTTTGGTAGGCATGGTATGGGGGTTCGTAGTATTCATCAGTGGCTCCAAATTTTTGTTACATAAGCTTGCTGATCAATATTGCAAGATTTGTGCCGTCTTCCGCAATTCGCTCTACAATTCGCCCTTGGGCACGTAGCGAGCGCAAATTGGCTTCGGGATATTCGTTTTCAGAGCCGATCACTGTAATGCGCTTCGCCTGAGCGGCTTCCCGAATGGAAAAACCAACTGTGGGTTGATATTTTTTGATATACGGCCAGATCGCTTCCAGATAAGTTTCGGGGATGCCCCACTCGTAGGAAGGTAGCAGTAAATAATGTGTGATATTCGCCTGGCCCTCAAAAGTGGGTGAGGCGCTTTGCGGGCTGATTTTCGCCTTCTGGGTGAGCGCGTCCACCACTGGGATATGTGTATCGTTGGGTTGGTACCAGGCCTGGGGCTGGGCTGCATGTCCCTCGGGAGCAGCCAATAGCCAAAAAGCGCCCCCCAGCACCCAATCTGGAATCGCTTCAGCCCCCGCCACACGGATCTGGATCAGCAATTGAGCAATGGTCATCATTTTTTTGAATTGATCTTCCCCCTCGGTGATGCTGATTCCAAACAGAAAGACCGGAAGCGTGGCGCGCAGCACCGAGTGGGAGATTGCGGCATACCAATCAAAAATCCGGAAACCGCGTTGATCTTGCTCATTGGGCGGGGTGTAATAGGGCAGCCCGCCGGGCCAGCGTTCAGGGCCACCCGCGCCCCAATCGAGCGGGTGCTCCCCCGCGGCCGCATAAACCCCCAGCACCAGTTTGCTAAGCAGCGCATCTTTGCCGCGCCGTTGCAGGCTTTCCAGCGCCGCTTTGAGAAACGAAGTATCCCAATAATCGCCACCCGGTTCCAGAGGAGGAAACACCGGAATCAGACCGGCTTCCAGGCAAGCCTCAGCCAATGGTAGGTAACGGTCAATAAAGCGTTCCACCAACTCGGTTTGTGCCCAGGCGATGCCGCCCCAAGTGCTGCGCAGATTGGGGCGGTCGAAGAGCGCCACATAGCGCACGCCCCAGCGCGCATAACTTTGGAAGAGAACCTCAAAAGCCTGCGTATCGAAGGCCTGATCGAGCGCCAGCGGAAAGTGGAGCACCGGCTCGATAGCCGCTTCCAGTAGTCCGCGCAGAAAACTCTCGGGCAGTGCCCGTTCTGCCGGGGCTTGCAGCACTAGCCAGCCCGCGCCAAGCTGTTTCAGGCGCGGCAGCCAGTTCTCCAGATCGCTCTGGCGGTAGTGAATCGTATCGGGAAAGTAGTGAAAACCAAGTCGGTTCATGGTGTGGGTGGTTAGTTGAATTGTTGGTTAGGTAGTTGGTTAGGTAGGTAGTTTGGTGGTTGGGCAGCTAACCTAACTACTGAACTACCCAAATACCTATCTTCCCAACTAACTACATTTTGGGGTCTCTGGGATTTCTCACGGCAGTTCCTAAAGACCCTACATCTGTTGCAAGCACCATGCCAGCGATGCGTGCTATAATTTTTGCCATGATTTTGGTAACCGGTGGGACGGGATTCATTGGCCGGGCGTTGATTCGCCATCTTGTGGAAGCAGGCTATCAGGTGCGCACGTTAATTCGCCCCTCGCAGAGTTCGCCGCGGCTTCCCAGAGGGGTTCCAGTGGAAGTGGCTGTAGCTGCGCTCAACGATGAGCGCAGTTTGCGCGCCGCCCTGGTTGGTGTAGATACGATCTATCATCTCGCGGGTGTGGAGCGCAGCGGCGTGGAGGCCGACCTGCTTGAAGTGGATGTGCGCGGCACCCAGAGCGTGTTGAATGCCGCCCGCGATGCCGGTATCGACCGTTTTTTTTACCTCAGCCATATTGGCGCCGAGCGCGCCTCCGCATACCCGATCTTTAAAGCTAAAGCTATCGCCGAAGAATATATTCGCCGCAGCGGATTGGATGCCACGATCCTACGCTCGGCGATTGTCTACGGGCGCAATGATGGCTTTACCACTGGGATGGCGCAATTGCTTTATGGCTTGCCGTTTGTATTTTTGCTCTCCGGTGATGGCTCTAATCTGATGCAGCCTCTGTGGGTCGAAGACCTGGTGACCTGTATGGCCTGGGCGTTGGAAGATAGCGCCACGCGCAATCAAACCTACGATCTCGGCGGTCCAGAATTTTTATCGATGCGCGAAGTTGTGATTACCATCATGGCCCAATTAGGGGTTCGACGCAGCCTGATACCTATCTCGCCCCCCTATATGCGCGCCCTCACCGTTGTTCTGGAGTATATGCTACCCAATTCGCTAGTTTCGGTGTACTGGCTCGATTATCTGGCATACAATCGTACCTGTTCGCTCGATACCATCCCCCGCGTGTTTAATTTGATGCCTTCCAGGTTATCCCATCGTCTCGACTATCTCAATGAACAGGATTGGCGACGCGAATTATTCCGCTCAGCATTTCGCAGGAAACGATAATATGTCAGATTTGCGCATCTTGGAGACTCCAGAAGATTTGCTGCGGGTGGAAGATTTACAGCGAACGGTGTGGCCGGGAAATGAAATCGAAATTGTACCGATTCATTTGCTTCGAGCAGCGGTTGATCATGGCGGCGTGGTGATCGGCGCTTTCGAAGATCAGCAACTCGTTGGGTTTGTATTTGGTTTTCCGGGCATCGACGATTCCGTAGATGGGCCGCGGCTGATGCATGTTTCGCATATGGCGGGAATTCATCCCGATTATCGCGATCGCGGCCTGGGATTTGCTCTCAAGCGCGCCCAGTGGCAAGTTGTGCGCCGTCAGGGTGTGGAGCGCATTTGTTGGACATATGATCCTTTGCTCAGCCGGAATGCCAATCTCAATATTGCCAAATTGGGCGCCATTTGCAACGCATATATCCCGGAGTATTATGGAGTGATGCGCGACGGTTTGAACGTTGGTTTGCCCTCCGACCGTTTCCGCGTCGATTGGTGGGTGAAAACCTCACGCGTCGAGAAGCGCCTTAGCCGCACTCACCGAAGCAATCTTGATCTGGCGCACTTCAGGGCCGCACAAGCCGAGATCGTCAACCCCGTTCAAACGTGGATAGACGATATGCCGGTTCTGCCTACCGAGTTGGCCCTATATACCGATGCGGAAACGCCGTTGCTGCTGGTCGAAATCCCTGCCGATTTTCAAACTATGCGTCTCAAAAACTCCCGACTCGCCCTCGACTGGCGCTTGCATAGCCGCAATATTTTTCAAACCTATTTCGCCCTCGGCTATATCGTGACGGATTCTCTATTTGAATCGGGCGAGCACCCGCGCAGTTTCTACGTTCTCAGCCACGGCGAAAGCACTTTTTAACGACCGAAAACCAAGGGCGGGGAACCGCGGCTCAACCTTCAATCTATACCTTTAATCTGCAACCTGCCAACGGAGCATCTATGAAACTCGAACAATTCACCCTCCACTATGTCCGCATGCCCTTGCAATCGCCCTTTGCCACCTCATTCGGCAGCGTCGACACGCGCGACTGCATCCTGATCGAGGTCAAAGCAGATGGACTCACGGGCTGGGGCGAATGTGCCGCCGATTATGACCCCGGCTACTCCTACGAAACCAGTGGCACATCCTGGCTGATACTCAAAGAATTTCTTCTACCGCCTTTGCTCGGTCAAGATGTGGCAGATGCCGCTGATTTTCAGCGCCGAGTGGCGCATGTCAAAGGCCATCAAATGGCCAAAGCGGGCCTGGAAATGGCACTATGGGATTTACTGGGTCTGGCTCAGGGACAATCGTTGCGCCAACTTCTTGGCGGCGTGCATCCGCGCGTGGATGTCGGTGTTTCTGTCGGGATTCAGGCATCTCCTGAGACGCTGGTTTCCACCGTGGAAGGCTATCTCACCCAGGGCTACCGTCGTGTCAAAATTAAAATCAAGCCGGGTCGCGACGTCGGTGATGCTCAGGCCGTGCGGCGCGCCTTTCCCGATCTGCGCTTGCAGGTGGACGCCAACTCGGCCTATACCCTCGAAACCGCCGATGCCCTGCTGCCCCTCGATGATCTCAGCCTGCTGCTCATCGAGCAACCCCTCGCCGAAGATGACCTTTGGGATCATCACCGGCTGCAACCCAAATTTCGTACGCCGCTCTGCCTGGATGAAAGCATCACCAAACCGGTCCATGCCCGCCAGGCCATCGAGATGGGTGCCTGTCGCATCGTCAACATCAAACCGGGACGGGTGGGCGGTATCAGCCAGGGCGTGCTGATCCACGATCTGTGCGCCGCACGAAATGTCCCGGTGTGGTGTGGCGGGATGCTCGAAACCGGCGTTGGGCGGGCGGCCAACCTGGCGATTGCATCACTGCCCAATTTTAAATTCCCCGGTGATATCTCGGCTACCGAGCGCTACTATGCCGAAGACATCACCAACGAAATTTTTACCCTCAACCCCGACAGTACTATCGATGTCCCCGACGCTCCCGGGCTGGGCATAACCATTAACCATAAAGCGTTAGCGCGTTACAGTTTGGAAAGTGCCAATATTTAATCTGCCAACCTTCACCATGCAAATTTGTAAACTTTTGTCAGGATAGCCCCATGAAAATCTACGATATATCATTAACCCTGAATCCTCAACTCCCCACCTGGCCCGGCGACCCCAAAATCGAGTTGCAGCGTATCAGTAAAATGGAAGACGGCGAAGATGCCAATGTGACTCATCTCTCCGCCACGGTGCATATTGGCACGCACGTCGATGCGCCCTATCACTTTCTTGGCGGTAGTACCTCCACCGTGGAGCGCCTCGATTTGCGTATTCTCACTGGCCCGGCGCGGGTAGTGCATCTCCCCAATGTTGGTGCAGATATCACTGTAGCCGACTTGCAGGCCGCTAATATCCCCGTCGGGACGACGCGCTTGCTGCTAAAAACGCGCAACTCCGATTGGTGGGCCACCGGGGAGAATACCTTTCAAGACGATTTTGCTGCTCCCGATGCAGAAGCCGCTGAATGGCTGGTGGCACAGGGCATCCAACTCGTCGGCGTGGATTATCTCTCCGTGGCGCCGTACCGCGACCCCGTGCCCACCCACCGCATTTTGCTAGCCGCCGGTATCATTCCGGTAGAAGGGCTTGATCTCTCCGCCGTTCAACCGGGTGTGTATACGCTATACTGCTTGCCGCTCAAAATTCAGGGCAGCGACGGCGCCCCGGCGCGGGCAATTCTGGTCGAATAATAACCGTGAAAAAATTTACCGCGGAGAACGCAAAGTCGCAGAAAAATATTTAAAATCTTTGCGTTCTCCGCGTACTCGGCGGTGATATATTTTCTGTGTGTCTCAAGAAATGAATATGGATTTTCAGAATCTCATCTTAATTGATATCGACGGTCTGCGTGACGATGTCTTCTCTGTGGCTCTCGGTCAGGGACAAATTCCCAATATCGCCCGGCTATTGGGTGGACGCGCTCTCGGACGCGGTGTGCAGGTTCCGGTGGTAGCACCCGCACCGAGCATTACGTTTTGCTCGCAAGCCAGCCTATTCACAGGGACGCACCCGGCGCAGCATGGCATCCCCGGTAATCAATTCTTCGACCGCTTCGGCGTATACAGTGATGGCCGGCCG
>CALCSH010000519.1 GCA_937893815.1 uncultured Anaerolineae bacterium
TCCTGTTCCACAGACAGGTGCTCTACTTATCCACCTTCTAAAATTTCCCTAATAACAATTCAAGGAACGCAAAGCGCTTAAATCCGAAGGCAGGCCAACACTTCCCAAACTCAGCCGCTTAGAAACAGAAGCTCTTATTTGTCTATTAAGAACCCCATTTTGAAAAAATGCTCTATGATAATGCTCAACTCGCTCTGGTATATCTGCATGCATTCCTGCTCACCGATAATCCAGATTTTCGCCGCGTGTGCGAAGAGACTCTCAACTTTGTGCAGCGCGAGATGACGCACCCCCAAGGTGGCTTTTACTCCAGCCTGGATGCAGATTCGGAGGGCGTGGAGGGTAAATTTTACGTTTGGAGCAGCGACGAACTTCGCGCGGTTCTTCACGACCCTGAAGATGAGCGCTTCTTTTGGGCCGCATACGGTGTGACCGATCAAGGAAATTTTGAGGGAAAAACATCTTTGCAGCGCGCATTGGATGACGGGCAACTCAGTGAAGCGTTTCATCTCCCCAAAGATGCTGTTCCCGCGCGTCTGGCCGAGTTGCATGCAAAGCTGTTGCGCGTCCGTTCACAACGCGTCCGCCCCGGCACGGATGATAAGATTCTCGTCTCATGGAATGCGCTGATGTTGAGCGCTTTCGCCGAAGCCGGACGATATTTGCAGCGAACGGATTATACGCAGGTCGCCAGCAAAAATGCGGAATTCTTGCTCACAGAACTATTCTCGAACGACCGCCTACTGCGCACCTGGCGCATTGGGAAAGCCAGCCACAATGCTTACCTGGAAGATTATGCAGCGCTCATCCTGGCGCTGCTGACGTTGTATCAGAGCGACCCGCAAACGCACTGGTACACCCGTGCGCGCGCGCTGGGGGATGATCTTCTGGCTCATTTCGCAGACCCGCAGGGGGGCTTCTTTGATACGCGTGACGATCACGAAACATTACTTCTGCGTCCCAAAGATGTGCAAGATAATGCCATGCCTTCCGGGAATGCGCTGGCAACTCTGGCACTGCTTCAGCTCGCAACATACGATGCGGACATGGCGTTACGTGCAGTTACCGAGAAACTATTGGCTCAGATGACAGAGCAAATGCAACGCTACCCCACAGGCTTTGGGCAGTGGCTTTGCGCAGCCGATTTCGCGATTGGCCCGGTGCAGGAAGTCGCCATTTTGGGAGAGGCTGAATCCCCTCAGAGGCAGGCTTTGGTCGATGTGCTTTGGGAACAATATCGTCCCCGATTGGTGGCTGCCATCTCCGCCCCGAGCACCGATTCCGCCGGGCCTAAACTCCTGGAAGGGCGTGGAGTCACCGATCAAAACGCTACCGCCTATGTCTGCCAGAGTTTCACCTGTCAATATCCAGCCACAGAACCGGCGATGCTCAAGGAACAGCTTTCAGGCGCATAATCCAACCGAGGTTTAATTAAACGGAAAGGAGCGAAACGCTGAGTGCCGTTTCGCTCCTTTTTGGATCCGGAAACGCTGTGGTTTACGGGCTCCACGGCGGGGTGAGGCACGGCCAGCCGGGATCATCGAAGGGGCAAGCTGGAGTGCGAGTGGGCTGTACCGTGGGCGTGGGGGTTTTCGTCGGGATAAAGGAAGTATTCGTCACCGTTGGCGTGAGGGTTTTGGTCGGTGTGTTGGTTGGCGTACGCGTGCTGGTCGAGGTTGGCGTCTTGGTGGGGGTCAACGTCTTGGTGGATGTGGATGTTTTGGTGGGGGTCGGCGTGCTGCTGGGTGTGCGCGTGGCGGTTGGGGTGGAGACCACGACCGTGCCATCCACCACACAGCGGCCATCGAAGGTCAGCGAGACCGTAAACGAACCGTAAAGCGGGCCGTCCTGTCCATCAAAATCTGTATCCCAGTTGCCGGTAGAGCCACTTCCCAGGGCAATCGGCGGTGAGGGAGCCACATTCAGCGTGTGCGGGGTGGAATCGTTGCCATTATAGTATTGATCGCCATTGAAATTGAAATAGTCCACGTACATATTCGGCCAGTATTTCGTCCAGTAGAAGGATGAATTGGTCAGGTAGATGGTATTGGGATTGTTGTTGGTCACATCCATCATGACATCATCATCCCAGATGTAGACATTCACGCTGATGTCGTTACAATCGGGCGTTGGCGTGATAGTTGGGGTACGCGTGGAGGTTGGGGTACGTGTCGATGTAGGCGTGCGCGTGGGCGAAGGCGTGATGGTCGGTGTTGGGGTGCGCGTCGGCGAAGGTGTAATGGTCGGCGTGCGGGTGATGGTTGACGTCAGTGTATGGGTTGGGGTGCGCGTCGGTGTATTGGTCAAGGTGGGGGTGATGGTTTGCACCGGACGCGGCACAGCATCGCGGCGTAATTGGCAGCCGTTATCGAAATCAATGATCACACCGAAATCGTTGGAAATCACGCCTGTCAGCGGGCCGCCGCCGCCCCAATCGTAGTCAAAATCAATCATATAGGTATAGGATCTACCCGAATCGAAAGCAATCGGCCCGGCCCAGGTGCTGGCATAATCAACACTGGTATCGGTGGTTGAGTCATAGTCGAAAATACTGCCATTGCTGGATCCGCCCCAAACATAGGCGCCATTCCATGAGAACCAATCGTTACCCATGTTATAGCCCATCGCCTGACCTAATTGTTCAGCATAATCCCAATCGAGGCGAATGCGCGTAATCTGTGCATCCACAACATCGCCGTTATAGACAGTCAACCATTGCTGCGCCCAGGTTGTGAAGGTGAAATCGCCCATCGAGTACAAATTACAATCCGGTACAGGGGTGTTGGTGGCTGTGCCCGTGTTGGTAGGCGTGGGGGTAATGGTAGGCGTGCCGGTCTCGGTGGGTGTTGGCGAGGGTGTGGCAGTTCCACCGCCAACGATGAGATGGCAGCCCTCATCGAAGAAAAATTCTGTGCCATAAAAATCTGCCACCGAATATCCGCTGAAGCTATCCGTCCTGTTGAGATCGGCGCGGAACTGACGGGATACTCCTGGGCTGAAGGAGAGATCGCCGCCTTGCCAGCCCGGATCGACATTTGTGTCCAAATCCGGCGTGTCATCGGTGCCATCCCAAAATGTCGTTGAGCCATTTGTAAGTTGCAAGTTATTGACAATCGTCCTGGACTGAACTTTCGGCCAGCGCAAGATCACGCGATTGAGGTTGAAGGTATGAAAACCGCTTGAATTATTAATATCGACGCGGAAATCATCGGAGGTGATAAATGGCTCACCCAATGAGAGGTCGTTGCAATCGATGGTAGGTGTGGGCTGTGCAGTCGGAGCGGCGCGTTCCAAAGTACAGCCATTATTCAGTTCAATCCGCACACCAAAATCTGCAGAAGTCAGTCCGGTCAAGGGACCACCACTTTCCCCATCCCCGTCATAATCGACATCCAACCGCCCGCTATCATAGGCAGCGATATTCAAGGGGCCGGCCCAGCCGCTGGTGTACTCCGCGCCGGTGTCTGATGGTGAATCATAGTCCCGGTCACCGCCATTGCCTTCCAACCAGACATCGTTACCATCCCAGCGGAACCAGTCAACATTCAGATCGGGCTGGCCGCGCGTAGCGTAGAGCACTTCGGCAGGTGCCCAATTAAGGTAAATGCGGTTTACAGCGACAGAGCCGCCGGAGTTATTGTTGACATAGAGCCGAAGCTGGGCGTTGCTACGAAGATCAAAATCTGTCATCGAATAGGCCGAGCAATCGACCGCAGTACTGGTGATGGTAACCGTGGGCGAGGGTGTAACTGTTGTACTCGGCGTTGATGAAGCTGTGTTGGTCACAGTGGGCGTTTGGGTAATCGTGGGGGTTAGAGTCCAACTGGGGGCAGCCGTAATACCTCCGGCCACACTGACCACGCGCGAGGTGCGGAAGCGTTCCACAATGCCTTCGCGCCAGCCATCCAGGGGCAAATCCGGCCAAATGCTATTGATAAAGGGCAACATCATCTGATGGCGATAACTGACCACCACGCGTACACGGTCGCCTGGTAAGCCTGCATTATCCATGAGTGTGCCGGTTCCCGGCTGAATACACAAAGGGATTGCGTAGTTAATCTCGTCATAGATATAGCGATTGCTGCAAACTGTAACATGGATATACCCGGGCGATGTCGTACTCCCGATATCGCCCAGAAGATTGGATGTCAGATAGGCGATATAATTTCCTAACACACTATCTTCGATATACAATCCTGCGCCCCCGGCATAGGATGCATCTCGAATGGAAGGCATCCGTGCCCAGTCAATCAGATCAATGGACATTTCCTCTGCAGTTGATGAATAAGAGTCGGGCACTTCGCAATTGGCCACACCGTCGGCCATATCGGCAGCCGCATAGCTGCCACCTAGGGCCGCGGCAGCATCGTCACAGTATTGCTCGTCATATTGCCCGGTGATCGCGTATCGCAATCCCAATCGTGCCGCGTTTTGCACTGCCATCCATGAAAATACAAGACGGCCAAACTCGATTACGCCAAATAAGAGCAACAATAGAATCGGTAAAGCCAAGATGAATTCAACCATTGCCTGGCCGCGAGTGCGGGAGCGAAATCGTGTGCGTGAAAAGGGGGTACTCAGCAGCTTCATGGCTTGATCCTGATTAGCATGGCACAGATCACCGGCTAATGCGGGTATAAATGCGACCTGCTACACTTTCAAAAATCTGAGCTAAATACGAGGCATTGGGGGCATAATAATAATTACCACAATGCGATTGAGGGGCGGTCGCCGCGCAGGGGTCATTGGAGCGCGAGCCATCATCGCCCAAATTGGCCATATATCGCAGCATAATTTCTCCGGCATAATTTGGAGCTTGAGCCGCCTTCCCCAACCCAACACTATAGATCGCAATATCGTTCCCGTTGATCGGTTCGTTCGGATTATCCGATTCCACGAGAGCGACTTGATCAATCATGTCGTAGACATAATCTTCAACATCATAACTGGGGGTGCTATCCCCCACCCAGGTGGAGCCTGGCGGACATTCAGTGGAGCCACCATGCATCGGGCCGCAATGGCGCGTGGTCGGGTTATTATCGTTGCACCACGGATTGGTCCACATAGCAGCGCCGATCGCGCCGCCACAGAATCCATTGGCGAACGAGCCATCCACTTCCGGGGGGACATCGCTGACATTGGTAGCACCATCGGCCAGGAAGACAATTACCCACACTGATTCTGTGCGACCAAAAATTTTAAGAATATTACCCGCTACGCGAATGCCACACCCCGTACAGGTGGAGAGAAACGAATCATTATACAACCCAGCACCACCGTTATTGTTATTATCATAGTCGCCCAATAAACCATCACCATCGACATCGAAGGGGTTCATCGCACCCGTGGCCGGATTGCCATACGAAAGAACGACCGATAAATCCAGATCATCATGCAGGGGGATGCTATCGATCGCATTTTTTACCGTGGTGAAATTACTTTCCAGGTTGGAATACATCGTGGCATCAAAATCGAATCCCACCACGGCCACGCGATCATAGCCTTCAAATAATGAGTCAACCAGGGCTTTAGCGGCATCTTTGGCTGTGCGGAGTGGCTGACACGAATTGCTGGCATTGCAAGCGGCGGGGTTAAAATCTGCACCGTAACCACCTGTGGATTCTCCCATGGATTCAGATGTATCGATTACCACCACCACATCCACAGTGGCGGCTTCGCCGATTGAGCTTGTCGTCAATGGAATACTCTGAATGCCAAACAGACTCAGAAAATAGACGGGGACATTTTGCGTGGCCTGGACCCAGGCCAATTTGCGAGGGTCTTCCCCGGCGCTGATGTCTGGACACTGGGCGGTGAACTCTGCCGGTTTGGTTGTGTCATCACAGATATAGGCCTCCAACAAGGAAATATTCGTGACATTGTTGAGAGCGATCATCTCACGCGCCGCTTCAGTAATGCGGGTTTTGCGCTGGGTATAGGTTAGTGAAGGATTTTTAATATTATTCGCCGCGGCGACTGCGGCAGCGTCTACGGCTCGCTTGAGTTGGGTATAGGTGACATACACCGAGCCAACATCCGTCACCAGTCCCACAAACGCCAACAGAGCCGTGAATGAAATCACCATTAACACCACAACTTGTCCGCGCTCGGAGTTTTTTCGTTTCCCTGTCGAGGGGTGTTTTTTACCTTGCGAAAATAGGTGAAGTTGTTTTTTGCGCATGCGCCGGACTCACTTATGGAATCGGTGTGGGAGTTGGAATCGCTTCGAAGGCAGGCATAATCGAGTAGGCATGCATCCGAAATGGATTTGGAATCGCATCCGAGAGGATGGGCAAATTAAGTACCTGATGATAACAATAATAAACTTCGACGATCACCAGGCCCTTGTTGGTAGGTGCGCCAGCCTGGAACATCGATTGGATCTCAGTATTCGTAAAATAAGGTGTGGAAGTGATCACATTACCATCACAGTCTTTGGTCCAACTTTCACTCCCTGCCCAACCATTGCTGGCGGTAGACAACGACCATACGCCATCCGCATCGGCGGGCCAGCGGT
>CALCSH010000520.1 GCA_937893815.1 uncultured Anaerolineae bacterium
ATGCGACTTCTCAAGAACCCACCTACCACCCGGTTTCATTCAGCGGCAATAATAATCGAGGCCAAAATAGCAGGCAACAATTCTAATCATCGCAAGCCTGCTGGGGAATAAGCTCCAAATTATTGGCAGCCAGACACAAAACCACCACTCCAGTTTGTTTAACGTAAAAACGGGCATCCTAGCCCGTTTTTGCTTGAATAAACTCCAGTGGAAATTACCTGCCAGAGGCGTGGCGTTTTACGGCATCGTCCAGCGATAGCGCGATAAATCGATCCGCCCGCGTTCATCGAATTCAATCCCTTCTTCCACGAGTCTGAGACGCTGGTGATCCGCTTCGGAGCGTTGGCTAACCATTCCTTTGGCATTGATCACTCGATGCCAGGGCACATCATCCGGGCAGGCTGCCATCGCCGCTCCTACCCAACGCGCACCAAAGGCAAGATAACTGCCCAAATTCATCTCGCCAGGCGGGGCAATATTTTCAGCAATTTGTCCGTATGTCATCACGCGCCCAACGGGAATTCGACACACGATTGCCCAAACTTTTTCTTGATATTCATTTTTCCGAACCGGGTCAAGATAACGTGCAGTCATCGGTATCTCCTTCAATTTCGTCCATTATAAAAGGCTTCAGTAGTTCAGTGAAGGTATTCGATTTCTACTTTGTTACCTCATATTCCAACAACAATGGTAAACTTTTCTTATGAATCCATTCAGACGCATTGCCTTCAATTTGTGGTATTTTCGCCAACCGCCCTGGGATACAAACCAAACGCCCCCCGAACTTTTTTCATTCATCAGCCATCACGCGCCCGGCAGAGCGCTTGATGTAGGCTGCGGAACCGGCACCAACACAATCACCTTGGCGCAAAATGGCTGGCAAGTTGTGGGGATCGATTTTGCTTCCAAGGCTATTCGTACGGCTCGTCGAAAAGCAAAACAAATCGGCGTGAGTGTTAAATTTTTTGTTGATGATGTCACACATTTCCGCCATGTGAAATCCGATTTTGATTTGATTTTGGACATTGGCTGCTTTCACAGTCTCGACGAAGCCGGGAAAAACCGGTATTGCCTGCATGTAGACCGCCTGCTCAAGCCGGGGGGCGATTTTTTAATTTATCTATTCTTCAAGGATGGGGCAGCAGAATCTTTCTCCGGTGTGGTGGAGGCAGATTTAGAGCACTTCACTTCCCGGTGGGAGCTTATCTCTCGCGAAGATGGTACCGAGCGCGGCCAACGTCTCTCTGCCTGGCTGCATTATCGAAAGCCGAACTCATGAAATTACTCTTCTTATTCCTCGATGGAGTCGGTCTCGGCGCGGATGATCCACAAATCAATCCTTTCGCACGCGCCGAGATGCCCAACCTGATCCAATTGCTGGGTGGGCGGCGGATGGTTGTGCTGAATGGCGATAAATCCATCGAGGCCGCACGCGCCACCCTCGTGCCCATCGATGCCTGCCTGGGAATCCCAGGCTTACCGCAATCGGCCAGCGGGCAAGCCACCCTGCTCACCGGGAAGAATATCCCCCAACAGATCGGCGAACACTATGGGCCGAAACCAAATCCCGCCATCCGCGCTATTCTGGAAGAGAGCAACCTATTTCACCGCATCGTCCAACATGGGCGCACC
>CALCSH010000521.1 GCA_937893815.1 uncultured Anaerolineae bacterium
CGATGATAGTCTTGATTTCAGTGCTGTCGGTGCTGGAAACGCACTCACTGTCAATATCGGTAGCGGAACTGTCAATGTGTCTTACGGTTTGAACGTTGCAACCCACACCGGGGATCAAGTAGAGACAATCATTGGCGGTCAGGGCGACGACAGATTCAAGTTCGTTGACGCTGCTACCTTCCCTGGCACGCTGAATGGCTTTAGCGGTGCTGCGGATACCCTGGATTACTCAGCATACACGACCAGTGTGACAGTAGATTTATTAGCTGGAACGGCCACCGGAATCGTGAGTGAAAGCAATATTGAGAATATCATCGGTGGTTTGAATGACGATAGCCTGACAGGTGATAATAATGCGAATATCATCGATGGTGGACCCGGCGATGACCACTTGTTTGGCCTGGACGGCGATGATACCTATGAATTTGGTGATGACTTCGGATTGGATACAGTCTATGAAAATGCTGCTGAAGGCGATGACACCATGGATTTCTCAGCAGTTACCCAGCCGTTGACCTTCACATTCAACCTGACAATTGTTACCGTTGCGTACACCTCTGTACCTGCGAATACCGTTACCCATACCGGTATTTACGTTGAGAACTATGTTGGTGGCGGGACGGGGACGAGCAGCAGTATTCTCGACCTGAGTGCATCCCTTACTGGAAACAATGTCCTGCTGACGAATGTCGGTACACATCGTGGCTTCAAGGGGACAGTGCTTTCCATCCCTGTAAACTTTGACGACATTGATGTGATCCTTGGCAGCCTCACAGCGCCTGACGATCAGATTACTGGTATGAATGCAGCCAGCGCATGGACGGTAAACGGAGTCAACAATCAATATGATTCCAGCACCCGCACGCTAAATCTCCAAAACCTCGAAACCCTGCGTGGTGGTACAGCAAATGACAGCTTCAATTTCGCAGACAGCGCAAGTTTTGCCGGTGCGATTGATGGCGGCGACGGGAATAACACCCTCAGCTTTGCTGGCAACACAAACAACCGGGGCATCACCCTGACCGCTGTAGACCTGAACGATGGGTTTGCCGGGCAAATTGATACCTCCGCTTCAACCTTTACGAATATTGACATCCTGGCAGGTGGCAATGGCACTGATACTTTAGTTGGCGCGGATCTGATTGCATCCTGGGAAATTGACGGCACTGACCGCTATATTGTCGGGGCGCACGATCTTGAATTCTCCGCCTTTGAACTCTTACAGGGTGGTTCGCTGGCAGATAGCTTCCTGTTCTCAGGCAGTGCCGTATTTAATGGTTCTATCGATGGCACAGCCGGAAACGATTCTCTCGATTTCTCAGCCTATAGCAGTGCGCGCAGTGTTGCACTGAATGGCGTTGGCGCTACGGATGGCATAGCTGGCACAGAGGCGGCTATCACTGGCAGCTTTACCAATATCGATAACATCATCGGCCTGATTTATCTCAGGCATCTCATTCT
>CALCSH010000522.1 GCA_937893815.1 uncultured Anaerolineae bacterium
CCTGCACGGTAGTTTTTTCAGTGGAGTCATAGAAAGAAGGTAATTAGGGATTCGGTAATTAGGTTGTAGTCAACCCCTAATTCCTGGTCACCTGATCCCTACAAACTACATTATGGACGATTTATACCGCGAACTGATTATTGACCGTTACAAAAACCCGCAATTCCGCGGCCAGCTTGACCCGCATGACATCACTTTTGAAGATGATAACCCTTATTGTGGTGATCATCTTCGCGTGGATGTACGCCTTGACGAAAATAATATCATCACCGAGGCAGCTTACAGCGGTGAAGGTTGTTCGATCTCGCAGGCCTCAGCGGATTTGCTGATCGAGTATATTCACGGGAAAACGCTGGATCAAGTCAAAGCCTTAACCAAAGATGACCTGCTCGAATTGCTGGGCATCGACCTGGGTCCCGTGCGTCTCAAATGCGCACTGCTTTCGCTGAAAGTACTCAAGGCTGGGGCCTATGGCTTGGGTAAGGATGAAGTCAGCGATGAGTTAGTTGAGTAGGCATGAATTATCGCCAACTTGACCCCTCGGAATGCGAGTTTGTCGCCGTTGCCGCGTTGGACGATCTTCCCTCCGGGGAGCGTATATTCATCGAAATTGACGAACTGTATATGGTGGTCTTCAATATTGCCGGGGATATTTATGCGATTGCCGATCTCTGTTCGCACGATGACGGCCCCCTGGGCGATGGCGAGCTAGACGGTTTTGAGATTGCCTGCCCGCGGCATGGTGCGCGCTTTGATGTGCGCAGTGGCCAGGCGCTGACCTTGCCCGCCCTCGAAGCGATCCCTGCCTACCCGGTGCGCGTACAGGCCGGTACGATCGAAGTTGGCCTGCCGAAATAGCTAATCCACCCAGCCAACGGCGTAAAACGTCGGCACGAAGAGAACGCGTTGCCCATTTTGCCAGGCTTGCGCATCGAGTTTTTTTAAGACATCTAAATTCTCAGCGAACTTGAATGTCTGTGCGAAATCTGCTTCCAATACTGCCCATTCGCTACGCCAATCTTCGGGAATGGGAGTGTTGCTCCACTGCCCGCCCAAAACCCCTGTTTCGACATTTTTCAATCCTACCTGATGGAAGTACCCGCTCAGTTTACGACCGGTGAGTGGATCTGCGCCCTGCGCTTGCAGGGATGCTGTTTGCCATTTGCCAAGCGGTGCCAATTTCGGTGGGTAGTCAATGCGCCCACCATAATCGGGTTCGGCCAGCGCCAATACCGTGCCGCCGGGACGCGTCACACGCGCCATTTCGTTCAATACCTGCACCGGGTTGTGCACCCACAGCAGCAGGAAATGGCATAGGGTGATATCGAACACCCCACTGGCACAGGGCATTTGATGGGCATCCCCCTCGGTGAGGAAAACATTCCTATGAGCAGAGGCCAGCCTCAGATGGTCGCGCTGAATATCCAGCCCAACGATGCTCGCCGCGCTTTGGGACTGGAATTCATCAAACAACGCGCCGGTTCCACAACCCAAATCCAGTATCCGACGAGCAGAGTCAAACCCGATCCGCGGAAAAATGTAGTCGCGCAAGGAGCGCGTCCATTGGGCTTGCTGACGGAAGCGGGTGTGCCATTCTTGCGGGGTGAGGGTCATGTGCGTTTGCGCCCGGATATTCGCCGCAGCAAACCCCAGACAAACAACGCGCTAATCACGATCCAGGCCAGATCGGCGGGGCGTGGCTGCGTGGTTTCTAAGGTGTTTTCGAGTTCAATGCGGACGAGGGGCGAACGCTGCGCCATCTTGCAGAGGCTCTCTTCGGGGATAGTTTTTGGGTTTATGCCTTCGAAAAGCACAGCGGCAAAACCGCTGTTAATCAATACTTGACGATAGATATCAAGATGCGTTTCAGAATCTTCCAGTAGGTAGGCCACACCGGGGATGCGCTGCACGCCAATCCAGAGCGTGACTTGCGGGCTTTGTTGGATATTGCGATACCACTGCGACTGACTGCCGAACCCGCTCAGGCAGTAAACAGCACCGCTCTCGGGTGCAACGGCATAGTTCACTGGAGCGTAGCGAATCTGGCCGCTTTTGCGCCCTATGTTTTCGATAACCATAATTTTCCCAGCAAATGTTTGTCGGGTGAAGAATGGCCCGTACCCGGCGCGGAAGACAAAAACGATCCAGCGATTTAATAACTTGAAGACTTTTTTAAGTTGCGCAGCTTGGGATGGGGAATATGGATTTTGCATGAGTCCTCACAATCTTGCGGGTTAGCAAGGAAAACACGGTAAAATGGAAACCGTTGAGTGGAACCAATTTGAGTTAGATTGTATCAGTTTTCATGAGGTGCTTGAATGAATCTTTTTCGATCATTGCGAGAACGGATTGGCAGCCTGATCGGGGCGGTGATTGGTACCGTTGTGTTGTTGGGCTGCGGCTTGTTGTTCGTGTTTTTCCTGGCTCCCCGGCAAAAGATTGAGGCACAGCGCATCGAGCGCCTGCCGATGATGGATGCCGGAACAGTGGAAAGCGCGGCCCCCGGGGATGAGCTATTGATCACCGGACGCTTGCAAGGGGAACTGCTCCTCGAAATGAAGGATTATATTGCCTATGAATTGGAAACCTGGCAAGTTACCACCGATACAACGGATGATGGCGATCGTCAGACGAGCGGCTCGTGGAATCGTGTCGAAACCCGGATTCCGGATTTGCGTCTGGATGTGGGTGGGTTGTGGGTGGATGTACTGCCAAGTGCGGACGGGAATTTGAGTGGGCCGCTGCACGAGATGCTGATTCGTTCTGCTTCCGGTGAGACAGCCACCTATGATGGACAACAACTTTCCGATGGCTCGCAGCGTTATCAGGGTTTTTATAACGGCGATCTGGCTACGGTTTGGGGGCAGAAAGCGGCTTCCGGGGGGATTGTGCCGGATGAGTTATTCGCAGGTGATCGGGTGGCCTTTGTGGCGAGTCAGCACGCCGCGGCGCAAGGCTTGCTCATCGCCGGGATCGCCATGTTGGTGTGTTCCCCTGTGGTATTGGTTGGCGGTGTTCTATCCGCCATCTTTGGCAGGCGAAAGCGCTAAAGATGGCGTAGTGCAAAGAGTCAGAGACGCAAAGTATTTTCTTTGCGTCTCTGACTCTTTGCACCTTTGAGTTATATTATAGGACTTACGCACTTGTACAAGAGAATGCCCGAAAATAGGGGTGTGGGGGG
>CALCSH010000523.1 GCA_937893815.1 uncultured Anaerolineae bacterium
TGCCCGCAACGCAGCCAGCGTATCGCGACCGGCGGCATAGATTTTCTCTGGAGCGGGCGCCACATAGCCAATATTGATCATGTGCAGAACTTCTTTCTTAGCTTCAGCCAGCAAATGTTCCCGATTCATCACAATCCGGTCGGTGGGCAGCAGGAAGGCGTATTGCTGGGCCTCCACGGCGCTGGTGGCCACGGGAGCCTGCCCGATGATCTCGAAGACCTTTTGCATGGCGGGTAGCACGGGATTTTCTTTGATACGCATCACCGGGTTAACGATGCGCCGCAGCATCTCTTTGGTTCCGCCGCCCGCTGGGATCACGCCTACGCCGATTTCGACTTGACCGATATATAACTCGGAAGCCGCCACGACGCGCCCACCGTGCATGGTGATCTCACCGCCGCCGCCCAGAGTCAATCCGAAGGGAGCGACCACGACCGGCTTTGAGAGATAGCGCATGCGCATATTGGTATCCTGGAGCCGCTTGACGACGCCCTCCAGTTGATCCCACAGGCCATTTTGCGCCGCCATCACAACACCGAAGATATTCGCTCCAGCGCAGAAGGCGCTCTCGTGATCGTTGCTGATGACCAGACCATCGAACTCGCCAGCTTCGGCGCGGTCCATAGCTTCATTCATCATATTCATGATGTCGTCGTCAATGGCATTCATCTTGGTCTGGAATTCCACGCAGGCTACACCATCACCAATATCGACTAGAGTCGCGCCCGGGTTTTGGCTGACGATTTTCCCAGCGTCTTTCTGTTCTTTAAGCACGATCAAACCCGGGGTGCGGGCAATTTTCTCATAGGCGCCTGACGCCGGGTTGTACACTCCGACTTTCTGGTCGCCCTTGTATTCGTAAAAACTTTCGAAACCCTTGGCAAGCATCGCATCCACCCAGGGGGCAGGCGCGAAACCAGCCGTTTTCATTGCCGCGGTGGCCTTCGCCACACCAACTAGATCCCAGGTTTCGAAGGGGCCGGATTGGTGGCCGAAGCCCCAGCGCATAGCATCATCGATCGGTTTGGGGGTGTCGGCCACTTCGGGGATGCACACGGAAGCGTAGGAAAACCCCTGGTAGGTAGTGGCCTGCACGAGCTGCGCGGCGCGATCCTCCCCGCTCAGGAAGACCTCCAACTTTTCAGCCAGCGTTTCCTTTCCTTTGGCGGCTCCAACCGAGTCGAAGCGCGGCTTTTCACCGGGCAATTCGTGCTCCAGCGTTTTTAGATTCAACGACCAGAACTCTTTGCCGCCATCGGGCGTGCGCACCATTTTGTAAAAACCTTGTTTGGATTTATTGCCCAGCCATTTCTTTTCGACCATGCTGTGGATCAGATGATTGGCCTTCTCCGAGTAGTGATATTTCAAGGCGTGCGTGTCGTGGGTTATGGCGGCGGCCAAATTGACGCCGACGTGTTCCCAGACATCCACGCCTACCAGGTCGATCAGGCGGAACGTAGCTGTTTTGGGGCGGCCAATTGCCGGGCCGGTGATGGAATCGACTTCGTCGACGGTGTAACCCTGCTCGAGAATATAATCCAGGGCGAAGGCGCCACTGCCGAAACCGATGCGATTGGCGATGAAGTTGGGGGTATCTTTACAGGGAACGATACCCTTGCCGAGTCGGTACTCGCCGAAATGGCTGATGAAGCGCACCACCTCGGGCAGGGTATCCGCGGTGGGGATAATTTCCAGCAATTTGAGATAGCGCGGCGGGTTGAAGAAGTGCGTGCCGAGAAAGTGTTGCCGGAATCCCTCAGAGCGGCCCGCAGCGATATCGGCGACTGGAATCCCCGAAGTGT
>CALCSH010000524.1 GCA_937893815.1 uncultured Anaerolineae bacterium
GAACTATCGCACCATCCCTATCCGGACAGTTATTTAATTCTCGTTCCTTAGGGGTTATCGAGGCTTACTCAAGCACTTTTACAGTGAAGAAACCTTCGAGGGTATCGGCGTTTTCCAGCACGAAGATCGCTCTGGCATTCCAATATTCCACATAGTCGGCTGCTTCTTCCGGAGTGGCCTCGCCGAGGGCCATTTTCTTGCCCATAGCGACTCTTTCTTCGCTGACGGGTGGCTGAACCATCATCAAGTTAAAGTTGACGCTCACGCGTTGGCCGGTGTCGGCGCGCTCGAAAATCCATTCCAGCATGGGCGGGGCGGTGCCAACGGGTTCTTCGGTGTAGACCATCTTATTCTGGCGCACGAATACATCATTTGCCTGCCCAAACTCAGCCCCAATAAAACCAGTTTTCGGCGACGCTCCGGTGATATACGTAATCACTTCACCAAAAACGCCGATATACCATTCATCTTCTGCCCCGGGAGCTTCCACTAAAATCTGGCCGCGCACAGGAATTTCTCCATCGGGATACAAGGCTTCTAGCGCTTTGCGGGTGATCGTCCATGCGCCGGTGATTGCGCCGCACGAGTGGCCTGAGAGTTTCACCACTTCCTCATAGGTGTAGGGGATCGCGCCATCGGTCTGCCCAAACATCTCCAAATAGGGGTCTTTCATCATAATGGGCGGAACTTGTGCAATATAATCTTGTGTCCAAATGGGTTCTGGCTCCGCATCGGCGGCGATCGTTGGGGTGAAAGCCGTCACGGCAAGAATTGCGGTGAATAAAACCGCAAGTGCGAAAAGTGTTTTTTTCATTTTCTTTCTCCTCGGTATATAAAATTTGAACTTCTCCCCCTAGATTATCTGGAGATACCAGAGTTGTCATTGACTTAGGTTTACTTTTTGACTCTATCGTTTCCGACAGGAACCCCTATTTACTGGTTAAAGGCGTGAGAACCAAATTTATTTTTCGCACTGAGCGCTTACTCGCTAGAAAAAGCCCGGCGTTCTAATTCGGCGCGATCCAAAATGTGGATCTGATTTCTTTCCAGGTCGATGAGTTTGCTTTCTACCAGACCGCGGAAAGCGCGATTGATCACAACCGGCACTGTGCCAATTCGTGCGGCTATTGCGGCTTGGGTAGCCCAACTCTTGCGGCTAATCGTATCTTGTCCGGCGGCTTGTTCGAGCAAAAATCGCGCCAGGCGGCTTTCTACCGGGTGCAGAGATAACTCGGTCACTAAATTCATGGCATATAAAACACGGCTTGCCAGATTTTCGATAATCGATTTCGCCAATGTCGGGCAGTGGTCTACCAGGCTGAGCAAAATTTCTCGCTGAACGATAACCACCGAAGCATTTTCCAGGGCTTCGACCATAACTACGTTAACTCCACCCGTCAGTACACCGACTTCGTTAAAAGCATCGCCAGGGCCAACAAAACGAATCACTTGCTCGCGGCCGCTGCCCGATGTTTTTACGGCTCGTAGCCACCCTTTTTCAACCACATATAAACCTATACACGGCTCCCCTTCCATAAAAACAATTTGTCCGGCGCGATAAACTTGCCGAATACTTGCCTGGATTACACAGCGCATTGCTGCGTAATCCAGGCCCGAAAAATATGGTACTTGTGACAGAATCTTCCCCAATTTTTGGTTGTGATTTATTGCCCTATTTTGGGTAAGCGGGGTTGAATAGGCGGTCATTCTGACATTATCCGATATGGAGTTCGATAGCATCTGGCCGCGCACAGGTTTCGATACATTCCAGGCAGCGGATACACTCCGCGGAGCGCAGATTTTCGGGGATGGCGGGGATATCCACGGGACATTCAGCTTCGCAGCGCCCGCAGTTGTTGCAACCCCCGGAGTTGGTTGCTATGTGGATGGGGGATACTTTATTGAAGAGCGCCAGCGCGGCACCCAGGGGACAGAGATACTTGCACGTGAAGCGCTTTACCAGCATCGAGGTCAAGATGAAGACCACAAGTACTACACCCAAAAGGGGCGTACTCCACTTGAAACTGAAAATCGCCAGCGCGGGGCAAATACTATGCAAGGGAGGGTATACAGCCATCATGCTGGCAATTAAGATAGCCGCCAAAATTAGATATTTCAAGTAACGCAGCCATCGATCCAGTTTTGGGGGCACTTGGAACGGAAAATGCGCCTGGCTTTGCTTGCCGCGGCGGCGGGTTTTCTCGCCGCTTAAGCGGCGCGCCCATCCAGCGAACATATCTTGCAGCGTGCCCAGTGGGCAAATCCAGCCGCAAAAAGCGCGCCCGGCCACCAACGACAGGCCGAGCACGGCAATCAGGATTGTGAAATTTATCAGGTTGGTGGTTTGGAGTGTATGGCCTGTGGTGATATACGCCCATAAGGTTTCGATACCGCCGAATGGGCAGAACGAATCAAAAGCTCCTCCTCTGGATGACTCGCCGGGCATGATGTGCCGCAGCCCGATCAGAAAGGCTCCAAAGACAAAAATTGCTTGCATCAAGTGGCGTGTTTTCGAAAGGTCAGATTGATGGTTGGTGCGTTGTTTGGTATTTGACATCGTAAGTTTTAGTGGGCGGGTGCGAAGCCCAGTGCAATGCCCAAAACGGCAAACACGACCAGCGCAGCGACAATGATGAAGGGAAAATGCTCGGGGTTAATTTTCATAGAAGATTAAACAGTCACGAAGAAACCAGGAAAATAGGAAGAAAATTTCCTGCATTCCTGGTTTCCTGATAAAAAAGTTTTTTTAAGATTGCTGAAATTCAGCCAGCATTTTCTTTGTGCCCGGCAGCAACATATAGATCAGCAATCCAGTGCTGACTACTGGAGCAACCAGGAACATGGAAAAGCGCCCCTTGATGATCACGTCGGTGATGCCAACGGGGAAACCACCAAACATCGACATGGCCGCGGCAAAAATACCAACAGGCAACGCCCACGCCTTGCCTTTGATGAGCGCAAAGATGAAAACGGCCCAAACTGCCGCGCCCCACCAGTTCACCATCTGCGACATGCCGTACATGGCGTTGGTGAAGCCTTTCGCCTCAGTCTGAAAGCGCGAAATCGCCCCAACCCCGTCAATATAGGTCAGCACATACGACAACCCGCTGACGAAAGCAAAGGCCATAATTTTAAAAGGCACACCGCCGACGAAGAGCATCCCAAACCACAGGACAAAGGCAATCAGAAAAACCCAGATTGTGGGAGCGGGCAGCCCGATGCTCGAGGGGGGAATCATGGGGAAAAAGCCCACCAGAAGTTGTACGGTTGCTGCCACAGTGCCCCAGAACCAGGCCCAATCGGTTTTGTTGATGAAACCGTAGAGAACAACCACCCAGAGCGCCCCCGCTGAGACACCCAGCCAACTGAGCGTAGAAAAGGCAATTTGCACAGTGATCGCTTCGTCGGGGCGACCATCAGCAATTTTGCCATCTACGTTTATATTGAAAATACTTGCCATTAAAAATAAAATCAGCAGCCCGGTTAGAATGCCGAAGATCGCAAGCGCGGCCCCAAGTTTATGATTATTTTTTATAGCCTTCATTCGTCGTCCTTTTACATCGGACAGGCTTCACAAACCTGTCCGATGTTTATTGAGTAATTCAGCTTACAAGGTGTGTCGGTTTTTTCGGGCGCGGCGCTTTGGCATTTAGCACGCGGAAGACAGACTCGCTATCATTTATCAGCCGGTGAGGAACTTCTGGATGGATCACTACAAACATATTGGCTTCAAGCACTACCTGTTCGTCTCCGGCTTCAACGATGCCCTTGCCTTCCAAAACGTACAGGTATACCGTGCTGTACGTTATATGCAATTTCAGTTCTTCACCAGCTTGAAGCAGCAAATGTTCAAACTGCGCCTGATCGCTGATATGCAGGGCGCGCACGCTAATCTTGTGCGGGTTGGGAATTTCTTCCAGGTCAAAAGTTTTTAGAACTTCCATAATTCGCTTCTTTTGCTTGTAGACAATCACGATTCGGCGCTATCTTCCGTAATCAGGTGCTTTTTGAAATAGGGAATCATCGTGAAGAACAACACGCCCAGTGCCAGCAGTGAACCATAGAGATAATCCAGCGTTTTGGTGCGGAAGAATTGCGTGGGAACGTTGATCATTAATATGGTGATTGAGGGAATTACCGCCAGCCACCAACCTTTGCGTTTGCCCATCGCCAGGAGTGGAATCGACATGAACAAGAAAATCACCGCCACCCAGTTGACTTCACCGGCCCACCGGAAGAGCCACCAGGTCCAATCTTCAGGGTAGAAAGGATAACCGGGGCGGGTTGCCATCGTGCGCTGCGCGCCAATCCCGATGGTGAAGGCATGTGTGGCGAGCA
>CALCSH010000525.1 GCA_937893815.1 uncultured Anaerolineae bacterium
AACCTCCGTGATGTACTCAACGCGCCAGGCTCTTGAACATCTTGCCCAGCGTTTCGGGGAGCTGATGGCCTTGCGTGATGACCAGGCGGGGGAATAACTGCCGCAGGGCATCTTCTGCCGGGTCACCCAGGAAGATGCCGATGGGCGTGATCCCCTTGCGCTCCAAGGCCCGCAAGCGCTCCAGCGATAACGAAAAATCCTGGCTGGTGGGCTGACCGTCACGAATCGGCAGTGGGAACTCTCGCCACTCCCTTCACGGGGAGCGTGGATTGAAACTTATGCTGGCGGTGCGGGGGGAAGTAATCCCAGGTCGCTCCCTTCGCAGAGGGCGACAATATCTAAATATACAATAGAGATGAGTAACACGCATTTACCTTTGGACAAAAATACATTGTCAATCGTTGGATTGAATCCTGACCTGTCCTTCCGTCAGGCGCGCATTCGGGATAATCAAGATGCCTTCGGCTGTTTGTATTTCTGCAGAAAACGTGCCAATCGCTTCCAATGTCCCTTGAATATCGTCAATCGCTAACGTCTCCCCGATGGTGAAGGTTTCGCGGGCATAGTAGCCAGCCAGCACATTGCGAGCCACATCGCGTCCGCCCAGGCCAAAAGCCAGCGCAAAACCTGCGAAGGCAATCCCAATCATCGTGCCAAATAAATCAGTCAGCAGGGTTAGATTTAACCCCATTTGCTCGATGGCAATAATGACCACAATTACCATCAGAAGACCATATGTGGCTTTGCCTAATCCCTGGTGGAAATCAATTCCCATTCCGGCAGATGCTGCCTGGGTAGCTTTACCGGCGACTTGCGCCAGCAATGCACCCAGCACCAGCGTGAGAATAGCCGCAAAGACTCGCGGTAGATATGAAATCAGGTTTTGCAATGGGGTAATTGCGACCGTCAGGCCAAGATTATCCATTGCCATGAGAATGAATGTCAGCAGAACCAGCCAGAATAACAACTGGCTGAGTAATTCTGAGGCTGTCTTAGAAATTCCGGCCTGAGCGAGGCTATCCGACAGGCCGCTGCGCTCAACGGCGGTATCCAGTCCCAGACGTCGCGCGATTTTCTTCGTAATTGCCGCCAGCAGCCGGGCGACCACCCAGCCCAGCAGCAGCAAGATCAGCGCGGTAAAAAGGTGGGGTAAATAAGCAATGACCTGCGTGAGCATCGCTGAAAGCGCGGTTTGAATTACATCCATATCGATCATGATTTTCTCCATTCGTTTTTGTGTCGGGTCGCAAACCAGGGGGCAAGCAACGCCAAAAGGACCTGCAAAAATCCGACCGTACCGAAGTGAACGACCTTATTGCTCAGATTGCCGTGATGCATGCGGTGAAGGAAATTTTGTTCCAGTTGCTGTGCGTGTTCAACCGTCATGTCGGGAAAATCAATGGCGCTATTATTGCCGGATTGAGCCGCCCAAAGCTGATCCATTTTATCCAGGCAAGCATCGCATTCGCCCAGATGTGTAATTAACGCGGCGCTTTTCTTTTCAGCCAGTTGGCCTGTGATAATGGCTTGCATATCTAAAGAGTTGATGTGATTGTTTTTTTTCATCATTCGTTTTCTGCTTCAGTCTGACGATAAGCACTGGATAGGGACATACGTGCCCGATGTACACGCATTTTTGCGGCGCTCAATCCGATTTCAAGGGTTTGGGCGATTTCTACATAGCTGTAGTTTTCAACGTCTTTCAACAAAAGCACTGCGCGTTCGTCAACCGTAAGTTGCGACAGCGCGTCATGAATACTGCCACTTGAATTCGAAATATTTGTGGATGTTTTTTCCAAAAAGACATCTTCCCAAATGGCTTCAATCAGCTTTGGGCGGCGTTCGCGGCGGCGAATTTCGTTTTTTGCGGTATTGAGTGCAATACGGTAAAGCCAGGTTTTAAAACTGGATTGGCCTTTGAATTGCCCCAGGACGCGGAAGGTTCTAAAGAAGACTTCCTGCATTAAATCTTCCGCGTCCTGGATGTTTCTGACCAGACCATAACAGGCTCGAAGAACCATCGCTTGATGACGGCGAAAAAGTTCTGCGCAGGGGCGGTCGTCTTTTTCGCCGCGCATCAGACAAAGGCGCACCAGCTCTTCATCCGGCAAATCGTGATGTGACAGACTCATGGAGATGGCGTAGCAGTAGGCGTAGGTGTCATTTCCTCTGTTGGCGTAGTTTCGGATTCGGAGGGCAAACCGGCAACGAGTAATGCCCAGACGCCTTCCATCCGGTCGGCTGCCGCGAGGGGCGAATTACGCAACTGCTCCAGGGATTCATCCAGCAATTGGAGGCTGGAAGCCACATATTGCGTTTGATGAGGAAGCACACTTGCCTGCATAGCGAATAATATTTCGCGCCCGGTCTGAATATCGGCACGCGCCAGGCTGAGATTGCCCTGGCTCAGGTAGAGGCGGCTGCGGGTTAGTAATTCCATCACGCGCAATATGTGCAGGTCATTCTGGATTGTATCCCAATTCACTGTGTTGGCCGTAGTGGCTTCATCCATTGCCTGGATGTGCGTTTGCAGGACATCATAGGCTTGCGCTAAATCACCAAGCTGTTCACTGAGCGTTTCAGTACGCTGACTCAATTCATCGGTCTCGGTTTGTGTTTTGCCCAGCGTGGTTTGTGAGTCTGCGAGGCTTGTGTTCAAGTCAACAACATCGGCCACAAGCCCGATCTGTATGCTCTCAACTTCGCTCAATATTTGCTGTGCAGCTTGCAATTCGGCCTGTACTGCGTCCAGTGATTCTTTTTGGCTGTCCGCATGTGTTTCCAGGGTATTTATGCGAGATTGAAAACTATCCAGTCGTTCAGTAATTTGCTCGTCGCGTTGGGCTTGCTGCGCTTCCAGTGCATCGAGGCGCAAATCATTATTCTGCACCGCATTTACATATTGCTGATACAGCCGCAGCGCGCCGAAATAGATGCCGCTCCCCAGGACTGAACCAACGACCAGCACAAATAGCGCTCGCACAATAAAACGCGCCAGCCGCGCGCCAAATGAAGGTTGGGTACTCTCAATACTCATGGTTTATTCCTCTACAATTGGAAAGAGTTCGACCAGCAAATCGCGTAATTTTTCCACAAACCCTTGTTGGCGTTCAATCTGGGCTTGCATGGGTTCGATATTTGCCGCCATCTGACTCAATTCGCTGGAAAACGCCTCCAACTTTGCGGCGCTCGCGTCTACATCCGCTTGCAGTTCGGCCGCGATCTGCTCTACTTCGCCAACGCGTCCGCTCAGGGCTTCAAGATTATCCAGCCGGGAACGCAGTCCGGTGACATCCTGTTCCAGTGTATCTGCCTGAGTTGTGAGCGCATCCATCTGTGTGGCGAGATCACCAAGCTGGGCTGGGGAAATATACTGTAGATTGCCGCCATTCAACCCGGCCAGCACGCCCAGCGTCAGGACCAGGGCGAGAATCAGCGTCAGCAGGCTGCTGCCCAGCGCGATCCAAATTGTTTTTGGCGTTGTTGCCCGAGACTGTGGTACAGGCTTTACCGGGTCTTGCTCATCCTCAAGTAAAAACTTTTCGATTTCATCATCGACCAAATCGTCAACGATAGGCGCATCGCTTTCTGCTGGCAATTCAGTCGCCAATTCATCCAGGGGCGCGTCCAGTATCAGAATTTTTTCTTCGTCCTGAACCGCTTCAACCCTGACATAGGGTCTGATCTGTTCAATAAAAGCGGGGCCGATACCATTTACTTTTTGCAAATCGTTCAAATCGGCATAGGGCCGTGCGCCGATAATCCGCTGTGCAATGGCTTCCCCGATGCCGGGCACAGCGACCAATTCATCGAGCGTCGCGGTGTTCATTTCGATAATGTGATGGGTTTGTTCTTCCATTTGAAATCTCTCCTTGTTTCAATAACTTGTGCTGGAGATTAGACACCCTTTTTGTCCATAACGTCACATAAACTGTAAAGCCAGGTTGTGACCATTGTGCCTGGGACGGTGTCTAATCCTTGAAACAAGTAATGTTTACAGGAGGTTCTCAATGTCCGGTATTGTTTGTCCGATCCGCGGGGGACAGGAAAGCAGGCCCACGATTGAGCGCGCCATTACTTATGCCAAAGAGCGCGATCTGCCGGTTTACTTTCTCTTTGTGATTGATTTAGGTGGTATAGGGCTGACCGAAGTTCCCGCCCACAAGAAAATCGTTTCGCACGAAATGGCGAATCTGGCTTCCTTTGTGCTGCTGACCGCTACAATTGAAGCCGACCGCGATGGCGTTCGGGCCGAGGGCTTTACGCGCTTTGGGCATTTAGCCGATGAGATTATTGCCCTGGTTGAGGAAAAAGCTGCCGATGCAGTTGTTTTAGGGCAAACCAAAACTGGGAAAGCACGCGAAGCCAAAACGAATTTATTGGTTTCAAAAATTACAGACAGCACACAAGCCGAAATTATCCTTGCGTAATACTCGGGAGGTTAGTCGATGGGAAAGTACGTTCGCGCCCTAATTATTACCGCCATTGTGGCTGTAGTAGCCTTTGTTAGCCCAATAAAAACGGAGTACATTCTGAATTCGACTTTTGAGGACATTAGTACCTACTCTGTGATCGTCGGGAAAGTCATCAATCGTCAACGTCAACCCGTATCTCATGCGGTTATTCATGCCACTACTGATGCATCCGGCGACCCGGTAGCTGAAGCCATTTCACAGAACGACGGGAGCTTTATTTTGCATCTCCCGGACAATCAAATTGAGTTGACGGAGTTGGTTATCAACCGCCCGCATTATGAGACCATGCACATCCTCCTTGATCAGGATATTGCCGCGCAACTGCATACTGATGCTCCTGTCATCCTGGCAAATACCATTCTTTTTCCTGACATCAATGCTGGGTTTTGGGTAGCGACCGCGGTCTTTACTTTTGTGTTAGGGGTAATTGCCTTGGGTCGGGTGCAAAACGCTTTGGCGGCGCTGGCAGGCGCGGCGGTGTTGTTTGCTGTCAGTTATCTGGGGCCGGTATGGAATTCAGATTACTATATCTTCAGTTTCGATGAGGCGCTGGAATATATTGATTGGAATGTAGTTTTCCTGATTATGGGTATGATGCTGGTGATTGCGGTTGTTGAACATACCGGCATCTTTCAATGGCTGGCATTCAAGTCTTATCAGGTTTCGCGCGGCAAAATTTGGCTGTTGTTGACCATTCTAATGATTGTTACAGGTATTGCTTCGGCGTTTCTAGATAATGTAACCACGATGTTGCTTATGGCTCCAATCACAATCCAGATTGCCATTAGCCTGGGGATGCACCCCTTCGCGTTGCTAATCCCAGAGGTGTTTGCCTCCAATGTAGTTGGCATCAGCACCCTGGTGGGTACGCCAACCAATATTCTGATCGGCTCGTATGCAGATATTAGCTTCAGCGATTTCCTTGTCAATCTGACTCCCGGTGTGATTTTGGCTTTCATTGGCCTGGTACTGTACTCGTTGTTTGTCTACAAAAAAGAATTGCACACCGATCAATCAGAGCACATCGCTGCCGCCCTTTATGCTGAACTGGAACGCAACGCAGTGATTGATAAGCCGGAGCAGCTTAAAAAAGCGGGCTGGGTTGGCGCGGGGATGATACTGCTCTTTGTCTTTGGCGAACATGTTCACCTGCTGCCATCCGTTACGGCTATCATGGGCGCAGCGGCCATGTTGGTTTGGATCAAGCCGGACGTGGAGGAAATTGTCCAGGCTGTAGATTGGACAACCCTGCTCTTCTTTATGGCCTTGTTCATTTGTGTAGGGGCAATTCAGGAAGTAGGATTAGTCAATGTGATAGCCGGGTTTATCAGCAATGTGGTGGGTGACAATTTATTGCTGGCAATTCTGGCATTAATTTGGATCAGCGCACTGTTATCATCTGTCATCGCAAACATTCCCTTTACAGCAGCTATGCTGCCCGTTATTGGTTATCTGACCGCCTCTATCCCTGGCGCAGAAAGCAAGGTGCTTTTCTTCGCTTTGTCCGTTGGCGCCGCGATGGGTGGTAATGGCTCACTGATTGGCGCGTCGGCCAATATGGTCACATCGGGGATTGCTGAGAAGGCAGGTTATCCTATTAGCTATGGGTATTTTCTCAAGAAAGGCTTGCCTGCACTCATCATTACCGTTGCGTTGGCGACATTGTGGGTTTTATTGCGTTTTCTTGTAATGCAGTAATTTATAAGCAAAAAAGAGGCTTTATGTTATCCAAATTTCAGCACAAAATATTTGGGATGCGGCAAAACAAGCCGCACGACGACAATAAATTTGGGATGCTCGCGGGTGTATTTACGCCCACCGTACTCACGATTTTGGGCGCAATTATGTATTTGCGTACGGGATGGGTTGTTGGCAACGCGGGTTTGGGGGGCGCGATTGTAATTATTTTGCTAGCGCACGTGATTACAATAAGCACAGGTTTAGCCGTTTCGTCGGTAGTAACCAATACGCGCGTTGGAGCAGGCGGCGCGTTTGCCATTATTTCGCAATCATTAGGATTAGAGATCGGCGGAAGTATCGGCATTCCGCTCTTTTTGGCGCAAGGGATTTCGATGGCGCTTTATGTTTTAGCATTTACTGAATCCTGGTTGCGAATTTTCCCCAGCCATCCAGAAGCCGTGGTGGCTGTTCTCACTTTTTTCTTGGTCTTTGTGATTGTTTATATCAGTGCCCAATTGGCATCAAAGGCACAATTTATTATCTTGGGTATTATTGGCCTATCATTGTGTTCTGTTTTGTTAGCCAGTTTTCCTATCCTGGGCCAAACAGGATTCATGGAAACACCAGTTTTTATGGGTGAGTTTAACGATGCCAATTTCTGGGGAACCTTTGCCGTCTTCTTCCCGGCAGTAACCGGCATTATGGTTGGCATTAGTATGAGTGGTTCTTTACGCAACCCGAGAAAAGATATTCCCACCGGCACGATGAGCGCGATTGGATTGACCCTGCTGGTTTATCTCGCGCTGGCTTATTGGTTGTCGCGGATCGCATCGCCAGATGAGTTGCTGGCAAACTCAACTCTGATGGTGGATAAGGCATTTTGGGGATGGGCGATTTTGGCTGGAATGTTGGGAGCCACTTTTTCATCTGCCTTAGGGTCTTTGGTCGCCGCTCCACGCGTGATGCAGGCATTGGCTTTGCATAATACCATCCCTTTTAGTAATTTTTTCTCTCAGGAAACGGAAGATGGTGAACCGCGCCAGGCGCTATTCTTTGCCGGAAGCGTAGGATTTGTTGCTTTGTTAGCGGCGCTTGCCAGTGGCGGTTTGGATGCGGTAGCCGGAATCATCACCATGTTTTTCCTCATTACCTACGGCATGTTGAATGTAGTTGTTTTGATTGAACAGGCGCTGGATACGGTGAGTTTTAGACCGACCTTCAGCGTGCCACGTATCGTGCCTTTTATTGGAATGGCGGGCTGTACTTTTGTGATGTTCCTCATCAATCCTATTTTTAGTTTGGTGGCTATTGTCATGGTTTTGGCAATTTACATCTATCTAGCGCGCCGTCAATTAGCAAATATCAATAGCGACGTTCGCAGCGGCTTATTTGAATCGGTTGCAGAGTGGGCAGTAAAACGTACACAGCGATTGGAAGCAGCGCCAGAACGAACATGGAAACCCGTTATCTTAGCGCCTATCCGTTCAACAAATACCTTGTCGGGCAGCTACCGCTTTTTACGCGCAATGACTTCCCCAAAAGGGACTGTGCAGGCCCTGGGAATTTATCCTCAGGGCGAAGCGAAAAAGCTAGAGGGGTTAGAGATGCTAACAGAAGCTTTTCGTGAAGATGGTATTTATGCCAGTGCAACCCTGCTTGAGGAAGAAGATTTTGTAAATGGCGTGCGTACGACCACCCAAATCTTGCGCAACACTTTTTTTCGTCCCAATATCTTGTTTTTGCATTTACGCTCCGACAGTGATCTGGATGAATTGCAACAATTAGTAGACAAAACAGCAGCCTATAGGATGGGAATTGCCTTGTTGGCTCGTCATCCTATTGTTGATTTGGGGCGGGAACAAATCATTCATGTGTGGGTTTCTAATCAGGGACCCGATTGGAACCACGATTTACGAAAAAGCAATTTAGATCTTTCCATTCTGATTGCGTATCAATTAGCCCAGAACTGGAATGCTCGAATTACACTTTGTATGGCTGTTCCCGACGAAGAAACCCAAGAAATAGCCAGCAAGTTCTTGGTTGAACTAATCAGTTTGGCGCGTTTACCCAAGGAAACCATGTTTTTTGTCTCAACTCTTCCTCTTGAAAGAGCCTTAGACCAATCGCCACACGCAGACCTGACTGTTTTTGGTTTGTCGAAAGAACCCAATTTAACGGCTGTGCAAACACTATCTGGGCAAATAAAGGGTTCTTGTATTTTTATCCGCGGTTCTGGAGAAGAAAGCGCCCTGTCGTAAACTTGAGCTAAATCGGTACAAGCCAAAAAGCAAATGCCAAACCTTACGTCCGAATGCACTTGCCGATACGTTCTTCCTAACCAAAAAGCTATTCGGAGATAGAATAATGAACTTAGAAATCAGTGATCAAATACTTCAGCAGACTACCAAATGTCCTCACGGCTTTAATTGTTTGACAAGTGCAGAATATCCCCAGTGTGATGTAGAAAGAATGATTGGAAATATCCTTTCTGTAAAAACAACCAACTCACTATTCTGCTCCTATCGGGTTAATTATGGGCACGGGTATTTTTGCACGTGCCCAACTCGGATAGAAATCTACAAACGCTTGGGAAGATGAGGTCGTTATTAGTAGTTGTAATCGGGCTTTTCGATGAACTTATCTTGTACGCCTGTTTTGGTGATATATAGAAAAAGACCACCCGGCCCACCTCTGACGG
>CALCSH010000526.1 GCA_937893815.1 uncultured Anaerolineae bacterium
TCACACCCGCCACACCCCCAAATCTGGGAACCTCCACGCAAAGTCTCAAAGAGCCCGCATAGTTTGAAGATTTCTAAAGTAGGAGTTTATCCCAGTGATGCAGCAATATCGCTTTCGAACTCATCGTGGGCTTAATATTGTACTATTTAGTGTAACGATTGCCCTGATTCTTTGGGTGGATGCACTTTTTTATTTTACCATTCATCTTGCAGAAGGATTATCGGCCTATACATCTGTTAACTCTATCGATTCACTTTCAGTTACACAATTTGATATTTGGGGGAGTCGCCTTCCGGAGATCAACCGCGATTTGAGTATAGTATGTGGGCTTGCTTGGCCGTTGACGCCCATCTTCAGGGCAGCAAATTTCTTGCCAGGTTTGGGCAAATCGATTGGGCAAGTGCCTGTTTTGCTGCAATTTTCGGCCAATCTGGCCGAAGCGGGTCATTTGCTCTACACAGATTTGTCCCCGATGATGGCGATGACGCACGCAGAAATGCTAACAGAGGATTACCTGCATCAAATCTACAGCATCCTTTCCGACGCTCAACCGGCACTTGCCAGCGCCGCCGAAATCTTGGCAGATGCAAAGGCTATTCGGTCAGAAATCGATACGGCACAGCTCCCCGAAGAAATTGCCCACCCAATCCGACTTTTTGATGAGCGCTACGACGAAATTCAGCAGGGACTACAAATTCTGATGGTGATTCCTGATCTGTTAGGTACTGTGGAGCAGCCGCGCGCCTACCTGGTTCTGGCCCAGAATCATGATGAGTTGCGCGCCACCGGGGGATTTATCTCAGGCATTGGCGTCGCCGAATTTGCCGCGGGTGATCTTTTGCGCCTAACGATGCAAGATTCCTATGCCCTGGATGATTATTCGAAACCCTATCCACCGCCACCGGAACCCATTTCGCGATTTATGTTGGCGGGGCTATGGTTGCCGCGGGATGCTAACTGGTCGCCCGATTTCCCGACCGCGGCCCGCGCCGTGCAAGATTTATACGCCATTTCGACCGATCAGGTCACACACGGCGTAATCGCGGTTGATCAGGAGGCTGTGAAAGTTTTACTCCGTCACCTGGGGCCATTGGAACTGGATGCCTTTCCGGAGGCGATCACAGCTGAAAATGTGGACTATATGATGCAGCAGGCCTGGGCGGATTCCCCCGATGCTGCACTGAGCCAGGAATGGTGGCAACACCGTAAAGATTTCATGCCCCAATTAGGGGCTGCGATTGCCGAAAATTTACTGGCGCTCCGAGATGTGGAGAAACTCCTGAATATCGGCAGTGATGCACTGGAATCTCTGAAGGCGGGCCATATCCTGATTTATGTGAACCAACCCGAAATTCAGCACGCATTGGCGAAGGTAGGCCTCGATCACGGTGTCCACCCCGGGGATGGCGACTTTCTCTATCTGATTGATTCCAACCTGGGCTTTAATAAAACTGATGTGGTCGTCCAACGCCAGGTCACGTATCTGGTTGATTTTTCCAATCCCGCCATGATTTCTGCCATGCTGATTGCAAAATACACGCATACCATACAACAAGATGCAGCGTGTATTCATATTGCAGATTATGGCAGCGGCGCGTACGCTGATATGCAGACGCGCTGTTATTGGGACTATTGGCGTGCGTATATCGCACCTGATACGGCGGTATTTGAAACAAATTCCACGCCGGTTTCGGCTGAATGGTTGTTGAGCGAGGAAGATTGGGTAGGTGAGGTGTCTTCGGCAACTGGGGAAGGCAATGCCCAAACACTGGCCGGTTTTTTTGTGCTACCCACAGCCCAAAGCCAGGATATTGTTGCGCAACTGGTATTGAACCCCAGGCTTTTGCAGCGTCAGACCGATGGGCAGTTGGTCTATCAGCTAAAAGTGCAAAAACAAGCTGGGCTGACCGATTTGCCGTTTGTGCTTCAGATCAGCCCACCTGTAGGGTATCAGACCTCTGGTCTGGGGCCAGATTGGACGCAGGATAGCGAATCCGGGTTTTGGGTTTGGTCTGGTAAAATAATTGCCCCGCAAGTGTTTTATGTGACATTCGAACCGGTGGTGGCAGAACCTTAACCAATCCTGTCAAATCTTGGCCAACGGCAGGAAAAATGATCCGATTGTTAAAGGAAACTATGGAGTCTCAGCTTTTGCCTGAAGTCATGCCCACATTCTTAGCAGACGATTTGCGTCAATACTTCCGTTTGCTTTGGCGCTGGAGTTGGCTGATTCTGCTATCGGCTTTCCTCGCCGGACTGTCGGCGTTTATTGTCAGCCGTCGAATGCAGCCTGTTTATCAGGCATCTACAACCATCATTGTCAGCGAAGCGCCTGCTACACAGGCTGGCGAGGCGTATACGGCCATTCTGACCAGCCAGCGGCTCACACAGACGTATGCTGAAATGATGGTGAAGAAGCCGGTTCTGAATGAAGTCATTGCAAGTCTAGAACTTTCGATGGCGCCAGATGACTTGCGTGATATGATCACGGTGCAATCGGTACGCGATACCCAATTGATTGATGTGACTGTGGAGGATACCCAGCCGCAACGCGCCGCCGCTATCGCCAATGAAATTATAGTTATTTTTGCCGATCAGAATCAGGCTATGCAAGAAGCTCGTTATGCCAGCACCAAAGAGCGCCTGGTGTTGCAAATGGACGATGCTCAAAATAAAATTGCCGAGTTGGAAATTCCCATTGCGGCTTTGGATGATCCGGAAATACAAACAATTGAGCGCTCCCGACTCGAACTGAGTTTAATGCAATATCAACAAACCTATGCCAATGCCATGCAAAGTTATGAACAGGTAAATCTGGCAGAGGTAGAAACCATTTCGAATGTTGTGCAGGTAGAGAAAGCCGACGCACCGGAAATTCCTGTTCGGCCGCGCATCTTTATGAATACAGTATTGGCTCTAGTGGTAGGCGCAATGCTGGCTGTGGGGAGCATCTTTTTGATCGAAGCGCTGGACGACACAATCCGCAATATTGAGCAGGTCACCCAAACGCTCCAATTGCCGATTTTGGGCATGATACGAAAAATGGATGAAACCGATGCGCCCATTACCGCTGTGCAGCCACGCGCCCCGGCCTCGGAAGACTTCCGCTCGCTGCGCACAAATATTCAGTTTGCCAGTGTCGATTATCCCCTGACGACAATTCTGATGACCAGCCCCACACCCGGGGATGGAAAAACAACCGTAGCGATCAACCTGAGCATTATTTTGGCCCAGGGGGGTAAGAAAATAACTTTGCTGGACACTGATCTCCGGCGGCCGCGCGTGCACCATCAGTTGAAGATTTCGAATCGATGGGGTCTGACTTCCCTTTTTATGAATGAAGATATTCACCTTGAGAGTGTGTTGCGCAAAAATACTTCCACCGGTCTGACGGTGATTACTTCTGGAGTCTTACCGCCAAACCCGGCTGAACTGCTCGATTCCGATAAAATGTTTCAGATCATCTCCAATATTAAAATGGAATCGGATGTCGTAATTTTCGATTCGCCACCGCTCACGGCCGTAACTGATGCAGCGGTGCTCAGCAAGCATGTCGATGGCGTAATTCTGGTGATCTCGCTTGGTAAAACCAGGTTGGCGGCTGCTCGACAAGCTGTGCAGCAACTGCAGCAGGTCGGGGCGAATATATTGGGCGTGGTTGTCAATCGGATTAACTCGAGTAAATCGCCCTATCACTACGCGTACGACACAGAATATTCCGACGAAGACTTTTTTAAGCACAAACCCCAGGCAAAACGAAATCATCAATCGGCTGAGTCGCGCAGATGATCAACGAATAATTCAAGTTGGGCGTAGTTTAGTCAATAATTTATCAAAACGGGGATGCGGCACGTTTTTCACGCCGCATCCCCGTTTGTTTTTCTTGTGCGAAATAGCCGAATATTTAATGCTAGAGCATTGGTTCCATCCGTAAAGCCGGGTGTCCCGTTGATTCCATGTGGGCCAGTATTTCTTCTTCAGTCTGGGCGGTTTCCTCAGTGGCAATCATCTCCACAAAATCGGGTTGCATCGCCTTCCCGCTGACTTCAACTAGCATGGCATATGGCTGATAACCTGAGATAGCATCCAAATCTTGCCCGCTGAGGGTGATACGCCCATCGATAATATTTTGCCCGGTTACGGTCAACTCAATTCCGGTGAGACAGGCTCCGCAATTTTCGTCACGCACAACCTGGCCGGAGAAATCGGGGCTGTACGCAACGGGAAGCTCGGGAAGTGGCATGTGAATTTGCAAACCACGTGCTTCAATGGCAACTTGCACAATGTCGGTCAGTTGAACGCGGCTGCAGGCGGGGGTGTATTCAGCCAGTATCTGCCAATCATCTACATCGGATGGTAGTTCGGCTGTGCTTATTAAAGGGCAGCCGATAGACAGGGCTGCCTGGGCTTCTGCCAGACGCGCAGGAGTAACTTCACCCAGCAGCAGGGTGAAACCACGTAACCGTTGGCGGGCGGAAGCCAGGGCGACTTCGGGGCTGTTGGTACTACCAAAGATTTGCGCCACGCGCAGGATAAACCCCAGAGTTTGTAGCATGCAGCGGTTTACGATGCCCGAGTCCCAGCCCAGGGTAAGACCACGCTCTTGTAGCCCAGCGTGCAGAGCCTCATCGGTGACGAATACCAGTATGTTTCGTTGGGTGAGGGCATCCAGTAACCCAGCGGCCGCGGAAATATCATCACCCATTAGCAAGGCGTAGCCGGGGATTGAACTGTCGATCA
>CALCSH010000527.1 GCA_937893815.1 uncultured Anaerolineae bacterium
GCATCGGGCGCAGGACGCGTTGATGGGGCTGCTGGAAATTACCAATCAACTCGATGCCCGCGTCACCTCACTGGAAGTATTGGAGCCGAATCTGGAAACGGTCTTTCTATCGTTGACAGGAAAAAGCCTGAGAGACTAAACCCCTGGGGTTAAATCAACAAATGGAGCCTACCATGTTACAACAAATCTTCGCAATCACAATTAAAGATCTGAAAATTCTATTCAAAGACCGCGGCGGCATGATTACTCTCTTTGCCATGCCGATGATGTTTATTTTGGTGATGAGTGTGGCGCTGCAAGGCGCTTTCAACGTCGGCGGGGAGGATAACCCCGTGGACGTACTGGTGGTGGATCTCGATCAGCCAGCCACGTATATTGATGGCAACGATACCCGCCTGAGCGGCGATGTGCTGGATGCTATTCGCCAGGTGGGCGGCCTGCGCCTGATCTCCGAGTGGGATGGCGCGCCTCTGACCCGCGACCGGGCTGAAGGCCTGATTGCGGAGGGTTCCTATCAAATGGCGATTATCTTCCCTGAAAATTTTACAGCCCGTATCGTTGACTCGCTGACCACCCCCGAGGCGAGCACGGCCACGATATTGTTTGTCATCGATCCCACGGCCAGCCAGCAAATGGTCGCCCCCGTGCAGGCGGCGGTGAGTGCCTATGCCAATCGCACCGCCGCCTATGCCCAGGCTCCCTATCGGATTGAAGTCGCTCTCCACGATGCCGCCGCCAATTTTCCCGCCGAGCAAGCGCCTTTTGTCGCACAGGTGGGTGAAGCGCTCACCGCCGAATTGATCGCTGTATACGATTTGGGTGAGATCGGCGGCCAATCAGAAATCGCCGTGGAACAGACCGTGCCCGCCGAATTTAATATCACCGAATTCCCCGACTCGGTTGAGCAAAATGTACCTGGCTATACCATCTTCGGGGTCTTCTTCATCGTTCAGGTGCTGGCGACCAGCCAGTTGCGTGAAAAACAAGATGGCACCTTCCGGCGCTTGTTAACGGCTCCACTCCCGCGTGCGGCTTTGCTGATGGGAAAACTACTGCCCTATTATCTGGTCAATTTGATTCAGGTGGCGCTGATGTTCGCCATCGGCGCGCTGGTCTTCGATATGAATTTAGGCACCTCGCCAGCAGCGTTGATTTTGGTGACACTGGCGACCGCCGCCGCAGCTACGGGTATGGGCCTATTGGTGGCATCCTTCGGCAAAACCCCTGAGCAGATCGGCGGGCTTTCCACGCTGCTGGCGCTGACATTGGCGGCTATCGGCGGCATGATGGTGCCTACCTTTGTGATGCCCGAGTTTATGCAAACGATCTCCAAAGTGGCCCCCCATGCCTGGGCGTTGGCCGGGTATCAAGATGTAATTGTGCGTGGTTTGGGCGTGCAGGCGGTGTTGCCCGAAGCAGGCGTCCTGATGGGGTTCGCGGTGATCTTCTTCGGTATCGCCGTCTGGCGCTTCCGCTTCGATTAGAAGACTGCTGTTGATGCAAGAGACAGTTGCTTTGCAAGTGACTGTCTCTTGTGGCGTGTATCCAAACTTATCCCACAGTATCCCACAGTTTTCCCACAGTTTCGATATCATCGTGCGCAGCTTCACCTATCTCTGGCCGCTGGCATTGGTTGGGCTGGGAATCAAAATAATTCTCGAAAAGCGGGTAGAATCAGCGTAATAATTTAATGACTCCACTGAAAAAACCTTTTTACCGCGGAGAACGCGAAGAACGCAGAGAA
>CALCSH010000528.1 GCA_937893815.1 uncultured Anaerolineae bacterium
ATTGTCGATTCGGGTGATATTTTTCATATCGTTGTGTCCATTGTCTGTCATGCTGATTCCTTTTGTGAGTCAAAGACGACTTTCATATGCCGCGAGAGGACATCTTTTCGCACTTCGCGGTCGCGGCGCTGAATGTCCGGCCAACTTTCCTGGATAGCTTCACCAAAAAAGCCAGCGTAGCCGCTACAGGTAGAGCAAGCATCAGGGTTACGATACTGGCCCCTGAGCCAGTATTCGTAAGCGACATCACACCTACCCAGATTGCGCCCAGCATTGTGAAACTCATAAAAAATGCCAGGGTTAGTAGAAAATGGTTATATTTCATGGTTTCACCTGACCGGCTGAATCGGCGGGGCTTCCAGCTTCGCCATACAGTTCTTTCCACAAATACTCAGCCGCATAGCGGATGTCTTTGGCAAGATTTGAGCAGCCAATAATACGTTCAATTGCCATCTCCAAAAACTCGGGTGTATACCCTTTCAGAATATTTTTCCGAAGCTCCGCTGCCAATTCGGGTTCATCACGTTTCAAGCGGCCCCATTTAACCCGGTTCCAATCATGGCGCGTAAGAATAGCCATCATTACTTGCCATCCTTGCCGTAGTTCTGGATACGCGCCAGGTTCTCCCATTTGTTCCCATTCAGCAGCGAGGCAATTCGCTCGATGGGCGCGCCACACTCAGCATGGAGATAGCGCACCAGATCGATTTCATCAGAACTGCCAGGATCGGGACGTTTGGGCAATTCGGTTCGTTCAGCCAACGCGAGGTTGGCAATCTGGCGGGCATCATCGTTTGCAAAAGGCAGGAAGTTCGCAATCTTGCGAATTCCAAATCCATAATGAGCAAGGTAAGCGGCCAGCGTATGCGTCTCGTCAGAATCACGTCCGAATCGGGTCGAAAACCCTGTACCTGGGGTGTGCCCAGCATCAGGCACACCCTGAAAACCGTTCTCAGGCACACGCTCAGGCACACGTTGGGCTTTGTCAGGCACACCCTTTTCCAACTCAGGCACACGCTCCAGAAGGAATTGAGGCAGACCAAAATAGGGCGTTCCGGTGTAGACCGGGGGAGGCGGGACAACAAAGTAACCTAAATTCTGGCTGGCCTTATTTTTCGGCGGCCCAAGTGTGACGTTCACAATTCTTGGAAGGCGCTTGAGATTATCAGGTACACTCCGGGCGGCGATGAAGGCAAAGTTTTCACGAACCTGACCTTTGCCCTCCAGCCCCATTGCAGATACCTGCTCCCCGTGGGGCGTTATGATGACGAAGATACGCGCCTTGCGCCCTTCTTGCGCCAAAGCCGTGATTCCAATCATCACATCCGGCTCATTGGATGCAATGGCGCTTAGTTCATCCGTGACAAAATAGATCGTTTGCGCATCTTGTAAAACAAGCTCCCCACGGGCAGCAGCGGCGTAACGACGAGCCATCTCCGTTACCAGCGCGTCAACTGTGGACGCAATTTCGCCAAAATTCCGACCAGCGCCAACTACATAAGCGCGGGAAGGCCAGTTACCGGGTTCATAGTGCGGATCACCGATGATGATGACAGCATCCTGATGGTGGCGCACCATAATCTTGATGATGGTTGACTTGCCGCTGTCTGTGGGGCCAAAAATAGCGATGTGTCTACCGGAAAGCGCGGGTAGTTCATTTAGATGGTTATATGCCTGCACCATAGCGCGCACCGAATTCACCGATTTGAACGATGGGGTCTGCGCTGCTGCCGTGTCCCTGGCATACACAGATTCAATATACGTTTCCGTTTGTGGTTGCACACGAATCGGCTGGGTGTCATCCACCGAGGTGGGGCGAGGCGCAGGGGGTTGAACATCATCGGGCGGGTCTTCCCGCAGTACGGGCAAAACCACATCCCGGAATTCTCCAACCAAAATGTCAGGCCGATTAATG
>CALCSH010000529.1 GCA_937893815.1 uncultured Anaerolineae bacterium
CTGTGCGGCGCTGCCGATGGCGCAGCCATCGTTAACCTCCTCCTCTTCTCTCTGTGTAGTCTCTGTTTTAATTCCTTTAATCATCCGGTCATCCTGCGCCAATCCATCCTGGCATTCTGATTCCTTCCATTGAGTCATTTTGACAACATGCATCTGCTCACCGGTTGGCTCGTCGGGTGTTTCTTCCAGGTGTTCTTTTGGCGCAGGTGGCGGGGTGTCCGTTGTAAGGTCAATTTCGAGCGCATTGAGTTTTTCATAATCGATCGTATACCAATTGGTGCGGTCATGCTTGTCTTCGGAGAGTTTCTCCGAAATCAGCAATTCCATTTTTATCAGTTTCTTGATGGCACGCCGAATGGTGGCTTCCGACCAGAAGGGGAAATTGGTATCTTGCCAATCCGCAATCGAGTTGTAGACCCACCAGCGAAATTCATGGTTGCTATCCGGTCTGTAATGAAAGCGTTTTTCCACAGGCTGTTTCTCTTCGGTGACGCGATAGTGACGGATCCAATAGTGAACCTGCTGCAGGACAGTGGCTTCGTTGTAGCCCACTTTCACGGCCAGGGAAGGCTGCACTTGCAGAGGGGGTTCGTCAATCAGCAGATGGCTTTTTTCTTTGTTCATTTTGTGTCTCACACAGCGTTCTGAAATTTGGCTTGTTGTTCGATGAAGCGCAGCGGCACCACCCCCAAAGGGCCGTTGCGGTGTTTGGCGATAATGACTTCCGTCAGGCCATCTTCGGCGTCTTCGGGCCGGTACAGGAACAAGACTACATCGCTGTCCTGCTCGATGGCGCCCGATTCGCGCAGGTCGGAAAGCACAGGGCGCTTATCCGCCCGCTGCTCCACCGCCCGGGAGAGCTGCGCTGCGGCCAGCACCGGCACGCTCAATTCTTTGGCGATCAACTTGAGCTGGCGCGAGATCGACGAGACTTCCTGCACCCGGTTCTCAAAGCGCCTGCCCCCACCCATTAACTGCAAATAATCCACCAGGATCAAATCCAGTTGCTGCTGGCGGTGCAGACGGCGGGCTTTGGAAAGCAACTGCAAGGGCGAGATAGCCGGGGTATCGTCGGCGTAGATTGGGAGTTGGCTCAAGTCTTCGGCGGCCTGGATGAACTGTCCCCATTCCGTCTCGGTCAGTTTGCCATTACGCACGCGCTGCGTGTTTAGCCCGCTCTCCTGGGCGATGATACGCAGCCCCAATTGCTCATTGGGCATTTCCAGCGAGAAGATGGCGATATGTTTGGGGTTTACCTGTTGTGTGATATGTTTGGTCAGGGAGAGCAGAAAGCTGGTTTTACCCATCCCCGGGCGGGCGGCCACCACGATCAGATCCGATGGTTGCAGGCCACCCAGCAGGTGATCCAGCTCACGGAAGCCGGTTGACACGCCCAGATGCTCGCCGCGCTGCTGAGCCTGTGCGGCCCGATCCACGCGGTCATACACCTGGCTCATTACTTCACTGAACGGGATCAACGAACGTTTGTGGCGTTTGTCGTCGATCTCATACACGGCTTTGACAGCGCCATCCATCGCCATTTCCAGGGGTTCGTCTTCACGATAGGCCATCTGAGCAATCTGGTTGGCGGCCAGGAGCATCCCGCGCCGGGCAGCGCTTTCCTCGACAATATGCCCATAGCTGACGGCATTGAGTGAGGACGGCACGGCATTGATCAGCAACGTGATCATCGCTGCACCGCCGATTTCCGCCAACTTGCCGTGCTGGTCGAGATTTTCGATGACGGTCAGGCTGTCGATGGGGATATGCTTTTCCTGCAGGCGCGTGAAGGCTTCCCAAATCCAGCGATGGCGGTGAACGTAGAAATCATCAGCGCTCAGAAACTCCGCCAGATCGAAATACACTTCAGGGTAGATCAGCACCGACCCCAGCACGCCTTCTTCGGCTTCGCGGCTGTGGGGCACGATCATGGCTTCTGTAGTTGTTTTGTTGGACACGATATGCACGACCTTTGATATTCAATGGATATTTTTTACTAGAAACTCTGTAGCCACAGTATTCTTCTGAGATATTTTATGAAGTGCATAGCAAATTTCTCAGTGAAATCCGTGTTTCGGTAGTTTTTAGCGCATCAGTTCTTCACCCAGCGCATCCAGTTGGCGACCCATATCGTCCTGGCTGGCAGGTAATTCTTCAGCACCTTCCACGGACAGGAATTTCAATTTGGCGATTTCACTCTGGATGGCGTTTTCGACCAGACGGCGTAGGGATGGCAGCAATGCATCCAGCAATGCCTCGGCATCGAACCGCACAGTGGCTGGATTACCGCTTTCAGCGAGTTCCAAACCCCTGCGCAGGGTGGCTTTTACCAGCACACTTTTGGCCCCATGCTCGTTGGGGATGGTTTTCAGCCAGGACAGCAGATCCTGATCGCGTTCGGCATATAATCGCAGAACAATCTTTTCTTCAGCGCTCATGCGGCCTCTTTTCGGGGTGTGGTGACAGTTGGCGATAACTGCATACAGTTGTGACCATCTCAGAGCTTGACGGCCTTGAAGCCGCCAAAGCCAGGGTCAAGGCCGATGACGATCTCGGTATCGAAAACCCGCTTGCCATAGCGAGCCAGCCCCAGAGCATTAGCCATCACCGGATCGGGCATCAGATACCCCAGCGGATACAACTCCAGCAGGTTGTCTTTCAAGGCCACCGCCCCACCACCGGTGAACAGAATGTGATCGAACTGTCGTCCGTTGCCCCAATGTTCGTGAAGGAAGGTGTTGATCCCCGCTCCAGCCGCTTTTTTGGCATCCTGGATCAGTTCGGTCAGGTCGATTTTCCCGGAAATATGGCTGAGGCGCGGATTGCCTTTGCGAATGAAAGCATCGGCTTCCTGCAGCGAATACTGCACCTGGTACTGGGTTTCCAGGGCACGCAGCAGGAATTCGACGGCCCGGCGCATCCCAGCCGTATCCCCGCCGGTGAAGCGGCGCAGGATCTTGCCGCCTTGGAGTGTGAATACGTCCAGGGTATTGAAACCCACATCGCAAATCGCCACCGTGGAATCAAAATCGTCCTTCGTCTGGATCCACTTGCCCTCGTCATTCATGCCCCGGGCGAAGAATGTGCCTGCCGGTTGGGGCATGATCGCCGTTCGAATGACGTTCAGGCAGGTTGGGATCCCGTTGACGGCGAAGTTGTGTTCGCCTTCGAGCCAATGGCGCAGTTCTCGTTTGATTTTCTGAGCTAACTCTTCGTTTTCCAATACTTCCACAGGTAAACCGAGCATCATCGATAGCTTGTGCGTTCCACCGCCCAGGAGCAATCCCAGAGTAGCGTAGGTCAAAGCCCGCATCCCCAACCCATCGGAGAAACGATGGAAATCGAGGCTCTCCAGCGGGCGGGAAAATTGGGCCACGTTCTCGCCAACCAGATAGCTGGATGTAGTGCCCCATTCCACTCTGTGTGGGGTTTCGCTGCGCTGACCTTTGCTGAAATCGCCCAGGGTCAGACCACCCAGGTCGGTGGTACCGATCCCTACGGTGGATGGTACGTGAATGGCTTTCATGATTTGCCTCCGATGAATGTGTTTGATGTGTTTGATAAAGTTTGAGCTGCTTGTGTGTTTGCGGCGATTTCGGCTAAATCCGGGGTGATGAAGCGTGCATTTTTGCGCTGCGGATCCTTTTTCAACCAGCCGCGTTGTTCCCAGTCTTCGACCAACGAACGCGCTTGCCAGGCGCTCATCCCCCACCCCACCAGCGTGGGAATCGACATCTGGCCCTGGGTCTCGGATATAGCTTGCTGCACCAACTGCTGTTCCTGTTCGGTGAGCAGCGCGGAAGGAGCCCGATCGATCAAGACCTGCTTGTCAAGGAAGTAGGTTTGCACCAGCCCCCAGCGGTTCGTGAAGGCCAGACCAGGACGACGATATACAATCTCTTTGGCGGCCTCCACACCCAACGTTTTCAAAACACTCGAGCTGGCATCGGTGTGGAAAGCCACAACCGTTCGCACCTGGTTGCGCACCCTTCCGATTTCCTGCAGGGTCAGATCATGGGTGGAGAAGATTAGATTGACTCCGAACTTGCGCCCCTCGCGCCCCAGTATCTTGCAGGTCTGGATCAGTTGCGGCTCTTCGTCCGCCAGCCCATTGAACTCGTCCAGGATCAGCACTAGGCGCGGCAGCGGCTCACCTCCGGATCGCGTGACCAGGCGGTTGTATTCTTCCAGGTCTTCAGGGTAGCCGGGCATCTGGCGGAACAAGTCGGAGCGGTTGCGGCACTCGCCCAGCGCTCGTTGGGTCAAGGCCAGTGCCTCCGCACCATCCTGGGAAATCGGGACAAACAGCGCCGGGTGCTCGGCTAGCATTGGAAAGCTGGTGCCGTGAGGATCGGCCAGGAGCAGACGGTGTCCTTCCGCTAAAGCCTGATAGGCCAGCAAACGGTTGAAAGTCGATTTTCCGGAACCGTTTTTACCCGTCACGAGCATATGCCCAAGGGATTGCCAGGTGGTTTGGATGGCCGTTTCGTATAGGCTAACACCCAGGACAACCTGACCGCGCACGAGACCGGGGAAGACCGCACTCTTGGGCATTTGGGGTGGATTGGTGAGCAGCACCGCATAGCGCAGGCCAGTGGTATTCGAGATCAGCACGGGTTTGCCATGCAGGGCTGTGCTGAGATGATGCAGGGTTTGCTGGGATGTGTATGGCAGCAGCGAGGCCAGACGCTGCTCATCCAACACACCAAACAGCCAGACGCGCTCATTATTCTCCGTCAGCAGCCAGCGCCGGATCATGGTGGCGTCAGTCGCTGTGCGTTGGTCGAGAACCGTTGAGAGTGTTTTGGCAACGGTACGCGCCGCCGCCAGATAACGGGTGGTGGGCATTCGATCACTCCTTTTGGCCGCTGGCTTGTGGCATCAATTGGCGCTCAACGTCATCCAGCCAGGGTTGGATTTGCTGAGGCTCGATGATTTCGATCTCTACATCGGAGACCGCTTCGCTTGAGATGCTGGAAAACATGTCCATCGCTGGGGTGGGTCTGCGATAGGGGGAGATGGGTTGCGTGCGCGCCAGATCGACGGCCTGATCGCGGGCCACCAGGCGTTCCTGCAGTTGAGGGTTGGGTGCCAGACCGGTGGTTTGGGCGTTGTGGCTATGGATATGCAGCGCCGGGCCAAAGTTACGGTCCGGATCAATGATCCATTCATCCAGGAAAATCAAGGGGGCGTCGTGGGGACCGCGCCGGAAGGTGCGCAGGCGCATCTCCAATGCGGGCAGCAGTCTGCGGTATGCGCCTACGCCGCCCAGTACCAGCAGGATCAGGATGGCGAAGCCCAGCAGGCTGAAAAAGGTCACCTGCAGCGGGATCAGGATTTGCTCCCACTGCGACCGGCGTTGGGCGCTTTCGGTCTGGGCAATCACGGCTTGCTGGGTGGCTGCCAGGGGAATAGCGGTTTGCGGCCAGGCGGTAGCCGTGAGGGCTGTTTCAGCGGTTTGGGTCGCCTGTGCCGCCTGCGCCTGGACAGCCACCGCTGTTTCCGTCAGGCTAGAGAGAAATGCCTGCTCCCGGGCGGTGGCGGTGGCATTCTGGGCGCGGACGGTTTGTTGCAGGAAGTGGGTTTCCGTGGCCACGGCCTGGGTCAGGTTCAGCGCCACCAGGCTGGATTGGATCGCCAGGCTTTGGGCCTGAATCTGACCGGCTACCAGGGTGGCTTGCGCGGCGGTAGATGCGGGAGCTAGTGCATTTCCGCACGCGCTGAGCGACAGGACAGCCAACGTCAACCATGACAGGCTCGCCCATCCAGGCCAGCGATACCACCAGAGAACCGTTCGTCCGGTTTGGCCAGCGGTGATCATTTTTCGACCTGCTGAATGAGATGGCTATATCCGTTGCGCTGCAGGTAATCGACAACGGCTGTTTCGGGTATGCGGTAGGTGCGTGCCCCCAATTGAATGGCTTCGATTTCCCCAATTTTGATCCAGCGGTAGACGGTCTTCGGATGGACGCGTGCCCATTCCGCAACTTCAGGAACGGTGAGTAAATGGATGGATTGCCATACGGGTAGTGCTGTGTTCGTCATTGTGCCTTCTCCCGCCAGCGTTTTGATGTGAATCAAAAAAGCTGGCCTTGATTTTGATCAAAGCCAGCTTTTCGCTTAGGGAGTACGCACTGCGGGTTCGATACCCGTCGGGACCGCCTGAAGTAATTTCAGTAGGACAGCCTGGAGCATTGCGCTCC
>CALCSH010000530.1 GCA_937893815.1 uncultured Anaerolineae bacterium
CTCGATTATGCTGGAGCACCACACGTTCCCAACCTTTATGCTGGATAAAGAACAGGTCACATTCCCGGAATCATTATGCGACAACTTTCAATTTAAAACCCTTTTCTTGCGCGCCTGGGAGCGATGGGATGTGTTAATCCGCCCATCGCACACGGGTTTCTTTATTATTCGTCTGACGCACGTCTATCGCCAGCAAGCGCGCCCGCTCTATCAATTGGCGCAGGATGTACTCAATTTGCAAGAATCCCTGGATGTGCCCAGCGCCCAAAAGTGGCTATTGCGAAATCGCACCCGTGGTGAAAATCAGCCCGCGATGCCTGCTGAAAGGGAACAATCGGCCACAGCATTTCTGAAGTGGGTGGGCGCTGATGAAAATGGGACTGGCGAATTGCACTATCTACCCGTCCAGTGGAAACTGGCAATGGAAGTCGCCAGTTTATTCATCCGCCACCTTGGGCGCGAAATCGCTATTCCTGGAAAAACGCCGATCTTACTAAAAGAGCCGATGCCAAGTTTGTCACTGCCGCTGCACGATTCGTATGTCATCCACCATTTTGACAGCCTATTGGCGAATCCGGCGATTATCCAACGTACGCAGAAATCAACATCAAAAAATGCGCAGGTTGAGGTCACGCTTCACGACGTCCGCAAATCTGTTCATCTACGGCAAGCACTCACAAATCTGGCCGAAGGCACGATTCTCAAAAAAGGGAACCTGCAAAACCAGGATCAGACTGAGAGTGTAGATTGCTATTTCCCGAAACCGCGTTGGAGTCTAACGGATACGCTCCTGACAGAAAATCAGGCCTCATGGAATGATGAGTTTTGTCTACTCACCACACGAACAGCTATCATCATTCCCTCGCCGCACTGGCGCAGCTATGAAATTGCAGTTGCCACGGTACCCAGCGCGACCCTGCGGGTTAAGTACGAACAATATTGGGAAGCTATTGAGCGTTTAATCGAGTTCACCCTTCAAATCCGCGTCTTGGCGCAACTGGTTGAGAGCGTGTCTTACGACTTATTGGGGCAGATGGTTGATACGGTGCAAACAACGCGCACCCAAATGTTCAACGGTGATATCAAATTGAATGAAGAACTTCCCGATCTTATTACCAGGGCTGCGCATCTCAGACGTTTGTCATCACTCGCTCAGAGCCTGAGTCACGCCCAATTGTGGAGCCGGGCAGAATATGCTATTCGCAAGGCTGAACACATGTTTGAACAACTCGGTGTCGCTCAAACATTGGAACACATTGAACGAAATATCGAGAATATCAATCAGGTTGTCGATCATGTTGACGAATGGTATCTGGCAGATTTATCGGAGAAAAGCAACGATAAAGCCACATTACTCTCCCTGGGTCTGGCTGCCGGTTCATTGACATTGACTTTATTGATGTTGCCTTCGTTTTGGGCTGATATTGGTAATATGAGCATCCTTCATCTCCCCGATCCCGTGATTAAATGGTGGGGAGCAATTGGAACAGCACTCGCCATTACTTTGGTTCTGGTCGCAGGGGCATTAATTATCATCACAATTCGGCGCCGCAAAACAATGATGGGATTGTTACGACGCATCATGGAAACGAATTGACTTACTTTGATTGTGATTTAGGCTCCAAAAACAAATTTTTCCATCCAGTGGGTACTCGCCAATTCGGGGGTATAATGCAGATAATCTGCACGAGCAGAAATACGCACACAAAGGAGTGTTTCAATGGAAGCCACACTTCAAGTTCGCAAACGGGGCGTTTTGACCTTGCCTTCCGATCTGCGTGAGAAATACGCCATCCAGGAAGGCGACACCTATCGTCTGGTGGATATGGATGGAATTTTCGTTCTCACCCCCATGGTTCCCATGGTTCCGGAATTAGCGCAAGAAATCGAGCGCACGCGCCTGGAAGCCGGTTTGAGCATGGACGAATTGCTGCAAGGGTTGCGCGAACAACGCCAGCGCTACACCCAGGAGAAATATGAGCGCGACCCAAGCGCCTAAGCCACGCGCCTTTATCGACGCGGATACGTTGTTCGCGGGCGCCGCTTCTCCCAGCGAACACGGCGCCAGTTTGCTAATTTTACGGTTGGCTGAAATCACACTGATTGATGCGTTGACTTCGGAGCAGGTGATCGCCGAAGCCGAACGCAATTTGAAGGCCAAGTTGCCGCGTGCATTGCCTGCATTCCACCACCTTGTCAGTCGCTGTTTGAAGATTGTCCCCGACCCATTGCCAGGAGACATTCTTGCCTATCAAGGGTTGGCCGATCCGAAGGATTTACCCATCTTTGTGGCGGCTTTGCGGGAAAAATGTCCCTGGCTGGTGACGTTTAATGTGCGCCACTATCAGCCAGGGCACTCGGATATCAAAATCTTGCGTCCAGGGGAATTTGTTCTGCAGGTGCGCGAACAGTTAGCCCAATTAAATTCCGGTAGGTAAATATCATAGCGCTACCCCAATCTGCCCACAGCGTCTTCCAAATCCTGCTCACTGGGGGTTGTGTAGACGCGGGTGGTATTGAGATTGCTGTGCCCCAGCAGCTTGGCGACCTTCTCCAATGAGACGCCTTCGTCGATCAGCGACTTGGCAAAGGTGTGCCGCAGGGTGTGGGGGGTGACGGTGGCCTGCAGCCCGGCGCTCTCGGCCAGACGATGGAGGGCACGTTGCACCGAACGCGGTTTCAGCGCACCCCCACGCTGATTGATGAACACAGCATTGCTCCCTGATCTTGGCCGAGCTTTCAACCACTCCGCCAGCATTTCGCGCGCGCCTTTGCTCAGCGGGATCGTGCGCTGCTTGAAGCCCTTGCCGGTGACAGAGACCTGCCCCTTGCGGGTGCTGACCTGAATACCTTCCAGGGTCAGCTTGCACAATTCATCCACGCGCAATCCGGTGTGCAGCAAGATCACCACAACCGTGGCATCCCGCAGGCGCATCAGCCACAGGCGTGGATAGCGCTGCCTGGCCAGATCGACATCATCGGTGGCCGCCCGCAGCAGTGCGGCCCGC
>CALCSH010000531.1 GCA_937893815.1 uncultured Anaerolineae bacterium
CATGAAATTGACCTCACGCACGTCGTTGGTCGCACGTGCCATCGTGTCGCCGACCGGCTGCAAATTATGGAAGGTCATACTCTTCCCCAAAAGGCTTATATACAACTCGGCGCGGATATCGCGCTCGATATTTTGGGCAATCAGCTCTGCACCGAAATTGCGAAAGAATTGGAGCACACCACGCACCACCTGCGTGATGGCAATTATCCAAACAATACCCACTAACGCGTCAAATAATGGCTGTTTTGCAGAAATCGCTTCGAGTGCGCGGCCTGTGTAAATTGGCACGACCGAAGCCAATACTGCATTCCCTACCGCTCCCAAAATCATCAGTGTCGCCAGATACCAATAACGAGCAGCATGGGAAAGAATCCAGCGCAGGGGGCCGCGTCGGTCGCCTTTGCGGTATTCGGGCAGCGTAAATTCAGCAGAAGTTGTGGTCATAATTCATCCGGAAATAGGAGTTGGGCGACGATGGAATACGGTTCAAATTTTAAAAAATCAGATGGGGCGCAAAGGCGCATCCGTTCATTGGAGGGCGTAATCTTGTAGGCTTTGCCATTCCGGTGCAGAAGGGGGATGAAGCGGCGTTGTTGTGCGAAATTCATGCGCATATCGGCGGAGTAGGCTGCAAAATTCTGACGTTCCTGCGGGAAAGCGTTAAATAGGGTTTCAAATGCAACGACAAACTGCTGACGGTAGATCTCGTCAACCCTGTCGAGGTGGTTGATCATCCAACAGCGGTCTTCATATTCCCAGTAGTAGGAGATACCAATGAATTGCCCGGCCTGGGTACTATATGGAAAGAAGGGAAACGCGCGGCAAGCGATAGAGCGATAATCACGCTGACAATATCGAGAACCGAGGCACTCGATAAGCAGCATATCATCCGGGGTTTGAGCACGCAACTCCTCGCTAAGTTCAGCATCCGGAGGTTGCCAAAGATGCCATAAATCGGTACGAGCTTGCAGGTAGCACCACTCGCTTTGATAGGCGGCAGGGATGCTGTGTTGTGTATCGCAGCAGAAAGGCACGCCGTTTTCATTATACGGCGCACACTCCTGGCCACAATCGACAGAAGAGATAATTGGCTGATCAAATTGGGGGTATAGTTCGTCAAATGAAAGCTTGTTTACCATAAGAAAATCTCACACAGGCCCATGAGGATACCACAATTCTTGTGTTGCTTAATTCGGAGATAGTTAGTATGATTTCTTTACGAAGAAAATCCATAGCGGTTCAATTTTTCAAAATAGAACACGGATAACGCGATCGTCTCTAAAAATCTAATGATGCATCAAAAGCTTATAACAGTGCGCACGCGGCATTCACTTTCCGATTTGAATGGCTGATTTTTCAAGGTACTGTTGGCCGCTATCGATGTACGCGGATTTCAGGTACGTATCAGAAAAACAAGGAGTAGGCTATGTGGAAATCTCATCGGATAAACCTTTCAATGGCTATAACGCTGCTGGTATTCGCAACGCTGGCATGTAGCCTGGTTTCAGCGGGCGTTCAACCTGCGCCTGAAAGCATACCAACTGCGACAGAACAATCCGCTACGGAGGCAGAGCCAGCCACCGGAAGCGAAGCCGCTCCTCCTGCCACTGAGGAAGAATCCCCCGCGGCAAATCCGCCCTCCGGTGCAGATATCCAACCCGCGGCTTCGGTTGCCATCCCTAATTGTGCAGCGTTCGATATCAGCGCCTTCGATACCCTGGTCAACGGCAGTTTTTCATTCGTCATTCAAGATCAACTCAACAACTGCCATTACACCTCCGCTAACGGCTATAACCTGATGATCGGCGGCGGCAAACCTGCCAGCCTGGATGAAGTCCGAGGGCAGTTTGACAACACCTTTGGTGGGGTGCCGGGTTCGAGTTGGGAGGCTATCGATAATTATTACCTGGGCATGGCCTTTTCCTCCGTGACCGTTACGGCGCAGGGCATTTCTTCCAGCGGGCACACGATGGTGATTGTCGTCGCCGGAGAGACAGATGTTGACCCCACGGCGCTTCAGGTGATTTTCGCCAACGTAGCCCGCGAAGCCGCCCGGCAACTGAACCAGCAATTCTGACCCTACAGGAGGCAGTCGCTTTGCAGTGACTGCCTCCTGCACTATAATCCAAGGCATGCGAAATGCGAGGCGGCTTATAATTCATCCATCGAAAACCTGGGTGTATATCACCCTGATTTTCGGGATCGTATTCTTTGAGGGCTGCACAAATAAAGCGGCTGAAACCGCGGTTCCAACTAGAACACCAATCCCAATAACGGCATATCAAAGCCCAACACCTTCAGCACAACCTGCTGAAGAAACGATTCCGCTGGATGGCACGCCCACGCCTGTAGCCACCGCCACCGCTACACCTTTTTTATATGCCATCGAGTCGGGTGATACACTCCTGGAAGTAGCGCACCATTATGATATTTCGCTCGAGCAACTCCTGGTGGCAAACCCTGGAATTGATCCTGGATTTTTAATCGTAGGCACCGAGATCGTGATTCCAATCGGTGACAGTGTGCTGTCCGCATACCCACTCCCCACACCAGTCACCTTCGATCTGGGAAAACCGCAATGCTACCCGGCTACGGGTGGAGGGCTGTGGTGTCTGGCGCTGGCCCAAAATTCGCGAGCGCAGGCACTTGAGAATCTTTCGGCGTCTATTACAATCTACGCTGCCGATGGCACAGAACTGGCACAACAACTGGCGGTATCTTCTCTGAATCTCTTGCGCCCCGGCCAACAAATTCCCCTGGCGGCGTTTTTTTCATCCAGTTTTCCCGAAGGAATTACCCCTCAAGCCAAATTGATCAGCGCTCTGCCCGTAGATGAGAATAGTGTTCGGTATATCGAAATCGAAATTCAAACTGACGAAATCCAGATCGATGCTTTGAAAGCCTATGTTAGGGGGGTCATCCGAGTGCCTGGCGGAGAAAATGCGCCCAGCGCCAACCGGATTTGGCTGGCGGTCAGCGCTTTCGACGAAAACGACGTACCAGTTGGAATCCGCAAGTGGGAAGCCGCATCCCCCGCCGCCGCAGGCACAGAACTAATTTTCGAAATAACCGTCTATAGTTTAGGGCCTGCAATCAGCAAAGTGCAGGTTTTGGGTGAAGCGCGCCCGGTAGAAAAATAAAAGCGAGCAGGGGTTGAATCACCCGCTCGCTTTTTTATTCTAAGGTTTGGCTCTTCTCAGGGACTACCCCAGATCAAGAAGAAATCTGCCACGCAAACCTGCTGGCCGCTATTGGATTGGACACAAACCTGATAGTCGATGCGAGTTCCGTGGGGAGCGTCAATCGGATCGAGGCTAATTGTCGAGAATCCATCACTGGGGCGGGTGGCGCCAAAGTTGTAGGATCGCTGCGCCCCACCGGGGAGGGTCAAGATCAACACCGGGGTTGCCCCGCCGAGGGGCTGGTAGTCTTCGGAAACATAGACCGAAATGATCTGAGACGCATTGGGCGCTACCAGGTTATACCCTTCAGAAACCGTGAGCACCAGCGAGCCGCCCGAGCCAGCCACATCACCCGCGGGCATATCCTGATAGTATCTGGATTTGTACAGGTATCCCAGCGCCGTTGGCTGCACCTGCACTTCTTCCGGTTTATTGGGGAAGTAATCCAGGCACATATTGGTAAAACACTGGCGATACACCTCATCGCTCTGCGGTGCGAAGGCAGTCGCCACATTTCCGGAAAGCTCGTAGCCTGAATTCTCCATAATGAAGCGATGGAACTGCTGGGGCACATCAAAGCCGGCGTTGAAATCCACTCGCACACCCAACATGGCTGTAATCGGGCGCAGGGCGATACCGCCGGGCTTGGACGAATCGGAAACGACGACAACATTTTCGTAGATTTGCTCTTTGATACCATCCGGAGCCAGGAAAGGCAAGGAAAGGGGCTTTCCGGTGAACTCGGGCGCCAGTCGAGAGAGGGCGTCGGAGAATGGGGTGTCCATCACAGAAGGCAAATCCGGCGCGCTGACGGGGGGGACATCCGCCCCACAGGCGTCCGCACACAGCCAGGCTCCGTAATACATGAGATGCACAACATTGGGAGTATCCGTCTCTAGTTGGTAGAATCCCAGATTTTCAAAGTATTGTTCGATGCCCCTGCGGGCTTCGCTGTACCGCACGGCGGTGAGGGGGACGCCGACAAATCGCGTGCCGCGCAACATTTCATACATGGGCAAGAAGCCCTCGTAGATATCATGTCCCCCAGGAGCCGATGGATTGGATGTCGGCTCGGCAATTCCCAGTTTGCGGCCAATCGAAGCCAGCGAATATTGATTGCTAACGGGGTCGTACATCATGAGTGCAGCAGCTGTATATTGATATTCAATACCGTCGCGTGAAAATCTGGGGGAAATCGCCGCACCCAGTTTGTCACGTCCCCCCAATAAGTCATAGAGTTCACGAAAACGCACATCCACACCACCGCTTGCAGATCCGGCGCCTGACCCACCAGATGGTGAGGCTATGCCAGATGTTGGCCCAACGCAAGCGGCCAAACTCAGCCCAAGAAGAGCCAAGATTAGAATAAGGGGTGTTTTTCTATGCATTGTTGATCTGTTGGTAGGCAGTAGCAATCTAATCATCGTAGCAACTTGGCGATCATACCTCCAATCCCAGTCGTAGACCCATGGCTTTGCGTCCCTGGTCTTCATCAGGGTTGCCTTTATTGACCGAAATTTACGGCAAGCCCAATTGTACGCAGCTTTGTCCGAATTGTATGTCGTAAAATTTAGATTATTAGTGTAGGTATACGCCATACATTCTACGAAATCTTATGGCATCCCTGGATTGTATTGGGAAAAGATGTGCTTCTCGTCCCCGAATTTTCCAGATGCCCTACATATGGCACTACATTTCTATTCTAGTTTATATCCTGGCCCATCTTGTTACAATCACTGTTACAATCGTGGTTCCAGAATCTCTGTAAAACTATACCCTTCGCCATGATGCGTAATAATATATTGATGATTTACCGGGTCTCGCTCAATCTTCTGGCGCAAGCGATAAATGTTTACGCGCAATGCTCCTTCAACCACCGCACCGTGAGGCCATAAACGGTGCTGAAGATATTCCGGGGTTAACATTTTTCCAGCTTGTCGCACCAGCACAAAAAGTAGTTTGGTCTCTATGGGTGTTAGATTATTCTGTACTCCATCGACGTAGGCACATTGTTTGGCAAAATCCACTCCAAGGTGTTCATCGATTTGAGTGATGGGGCCAGTGGCCAATAACGAATCTCCAGAACGGAGCAACACCCGCCGAATTCGGGCTACCACCTCACGGGGGCGAAAGGGCTTGGTAATATAATCTTCAGCATAGCTATTAATCGCATTCACAATGATATCTTCATCCCCAATTGAAGTGAGCATAATGATAGGT
>CALCSH010000532.1 GCA_937893815.1 uncultured Anaerolineae bacterium
AATATGCTCGAAGTGGCGTTTCTAGTGTCACATCTATTATGGATGACCACCCGTACAGATATGGAAACGCTCTATGATATGGTTACCATCAAGGCGGCGGAGTGCATCGGTTTGCAGAATTTTGCCCTCAAAGTAGGTGCCCCTGCCAATATTGTTGTACTGGATGAGCCTGACGTTCTTGAAGCGCTACGAAACCACTCTGCCCCGGCTTATGTCATCAGCCATGGCAAGGTGGTCGATCAAGCACAGATGAAAGCGATTGTGAAGACACAAGAATGGTAAATGCATACCAGACGAGTGTCAACAAAATGATAAGGTTACAGATATGTCAGATTTAATCAACGTCGAATTAACGGTAAATAACGAACGCTTTCAGGCTGAAGTGCATCCCGGCATGAATCTGATGAATTTTCTGCGGGATTACTTGGGGTTGACGGGCACCAAAAATGGCTGCAACAGCGGTCATTGTGGCGCTTGCACCATCATTCTGGATGGTAAAGTCAGACGTGCCTGTCTGGTGCGGATGTCAAAAATCAACGGTGGGCAGGTTGAAACGATTGAGAACCTGGCTCAAGGAGGACATCTCCATCCCTTACAGTATACCTATGTTGAACAGGGCGCTGTTCAGTGTGGCTTCTGTACTCCGGGCATGATCATGGCTTCCAAGGCTTTATTGGATGAAAACCCCGAGCCAAGTGCCGATGAGATCAAAGCGGCTCTTAAGCAGAATAACAACCTATGCCGTTGCACGGGATATATTAATATCATCAACGCCGTTCAGACGGCAGGCGAGATGATCCGTAACGGAGAAGCTGCACCACCCATCGCCCCGGAGGGAGACCATGTGCGCACGACTTTGCTTACAAAAGATGCGCTGGGGTTGGTTACAGGGACGACGATGTTCGGTGATGATATTCGCATGGAGGGGATGCTCTATGGCAAAATTCTGTGGGCAGAATATCCTCACGCGGAAATTCTGAGTATTGATACATCCGATGCCGAAGCTTTGGCCGGGGTTGAGATGGTGCTAACGGCTAAGGATGTCCCTGGAAAGAATCAGGCTGGCATCGTCGAACGAGATCAACCCGCCTGGGCGCAAGACAAAGTTCGTTATATTGGTGATCCAGTTGCCACAGTCTATGCCACATCCCTGACGATAGCGCAAGAAGCCCTGAGCAAAATCAAGGTTGCGTATAAAGTGCTCCCCGGTGTGTTTACCCCGCAGGATGCCGCGCTCCCCGATGCGCCCAAGATCCACGAAAAAGGCAATCTGGCGCATCATGCCAAGATTGAACGCGGAGATGTGGATGAGGCTTTCGAGAGGTGTGCCGTCATCATCGAAGGGGATTACACGACCCCTTTCATCGAGCACGGTTTTATGGAGCCTGAATCAGGCATTGCCTATCCCAGCCCGGATGGTGGTGTGGTGCTAAAAATGGGTACTCAATGCGCCTTCGATGTACGCACCCAACTCTCCGAGATCATGGATTTGCCCGAAGAAAAAATCCGCGTGGTGCAATTGCCCATGGGCGGCGCCTTTGGCGGCAAAGAAGACATGATCATCGAGCAGCACCTGGTCCTGGGCGCGTATAAAAGCGGCAAACCTGTCAGTATTGTGCTGACGCGCCAAGAATCGCTGCGAGTGCATGTCAAACGCCACCCCACCTGGCTGCATTACAAGACAGGTGCGGATAAAGATGGGCGCATATTGGCGCTGGAGACTCGGGTTGTCGCCGATGCCGGGGTATACATGTCGCTAACATTCGATGTGCTTGAAAATATGCTCGTCTTTGGAGCCGGGCCTTATTATGTGCCGAATCTGCGTATGGATGGTCAGGCCTGGCACACCAATAATGTGCTCAGCGGTGCCATGCGCGGCTTTGGCGCTAATCAGGTGGCAGTAGCGCTGGAGCAACAACTCGATGAGATCGGATGCAAACTGGGCATTGACCCCTTTGAAATTCGCCTGATCAACGCTCTGGATGTAGGTTTACCCACCGCGGCAGATCATATTCTGACCGAGGGGGTTGTTTCCATCAAAGAGACGATTATCGCCGCGCGGGATAAATTTGCCAAAATCGAACTGCCCAAATCCAATGGCCAGAAAAAGATCGGCTTTGGTGTTGCCTGCGGGGTTAAAAATATCGGCTTTGGGCATGATCTACCCGAGAGAGCGGGGGCGATCATCGAGTTGGCCAATACCGGCAAAGTAACCTTACGGCACAGCCAACATGAATACGGCCAAGGCGCCACCACCGGGGTGGCTCAGATTGTCGCTACCGAACTTGGCATTGCCATCGATACTATCACCATCATTGGGCCAGATACAGCTCAGACACCTCCGACCGGTCCAACGACAGCTTCCCGTCAGACCTTTATGACCGGCAATGCCACCGTGATGGTCTGCCGTGCGCTTAAAGAAGAAATCTTCAGTCGGGCGGCAGAATTCGTTGAACAGGAACCAGGCAAATTGATCCTGCATGGCAGCAAAGTGCTCGACCCGGAGAGTGGCCGATCGGTCGAATTGGCAGAACTGGGTGATAAATTCGTGGTGGAGAAGGTGTACAATCCCAGCGCCACGGCGGCGCTGCTCGAAAATGAACCTAGTCACTTTGGTCAGTCCGATTTTGAATCGCGCCCCACGCACTGGTGCTACGCTTACAACACTCAGGTGGCTGTTGTCGAAGTCGATACCAAAACTGGTGTCGTTAAGGTGCTCAAGGTAATCTCGGCCAACGATCTGGGCAAAGTGCTCAATAAGGCGGCTGTGGAAGGTCAAATTCACGGTGGTGTGGTCATGGGATTGGGATATGCGCTCTCAGAGCAGTTCATCGTAGAAGAAGGAATTAATCTGACTGATACGCTGCGCAAATGCGGTATTCCTGGCGCAGATGCCACCCCAGAGATCATCCCCGCTCTGGTAGAAGTGCCTCACCCGGAAGGCCCTCTGGGAGCCAAAGGTTTCGCCGAAGCACCTTCCCTGGCAACGGCTCCAGCCATTCTCAATGCTATCTATCATGCCACTGGAGTGCGTATTCACGACATCCCCGCTGACAAGAAGCGAGTATTAGCCGCATTGAACAAGAAGGCTCTTTGAGACTTTGCGTGGAGGTTCCCAGATTTGGGGGTGTGGCGGGTGT
>CALCSH010000533.1 GCA_937893815.1 uncultured Anaerolineae bacterium
CCCCCATATATTCCGGCGGACATCTCCGTCATCGGCTTTTTGCAGTAGAGTCATTGATGAAAGATGGAGCTGAGGATGAATAGCTCCCGAAATGATCAGGAAGTTGGAGAAGTGGAGCATGGCGAAATCATTGCAAGTTTGAAATTGCACGCCGACTAGAATAATACCTCGGCGATTGCCCCCGCTAGTAACGGCACAGCCAACCCCAGCCCCCATCGGATAACCACAAATCGCCAGCCCATAAAGGGGAGTTCAAACGTAATCGTCAGCAATGCCTGAGTGGCCCAACTGGTGATTAGCGTGACAACCGCGCCTAATCCGGCTCCGGCGCTATGGAGCACGGCAATGAGCGGGAAAACTACATAAGGCCCCCCCGGCAGCAACATCCCGATGATTTCGGCCCAAAACAACCCTGGCCACCCCGAATCGGCCCCGATCCATTTCTGCACCAATTCTGTAGGGGAAAGCACGTTGACGAAGCCAACAATGATGAACGCAATAATCAGTAATGCTGCGTTGCGTCGCGTGGCATCCCAGGCGAGTTGCAACCCCTTGTTCAGGCTGTTATCGCGTCGCCTCCAGGCATAGGCAATTAGCGGTATAGCAATAATCCAGAGGGTGATGGTGGCAGTCAGCATAATTATTTGGTGTGGTGAACCGGTTTGTCGGATTTTTGCTCTTCAGTGCCAGAGAGCGCATTACGTATTTGAGTGATGCGCCTCCCAAACAGCGCTTCGGCGACAAAGCCCAACAGAGGCGGAATCAAAAATGTGATTACAAAACGGATGATGGTCACCCGAGCGCCGAGTAGGGCTATTTCCACAGGTAGGCGGGAGATGGACCATAGACCTTTGGCCGTGACAAAAGCCACCAAAACCCCCATCCCGGCTCCGGAATACAACATTGCCCCGACAATCGGGTAGTACACATACGGCCCACCGGGGATCAATGCCCCACCAATACAGGCCAGCGCAATGCCGCGCCAACCTGATTCTGTGCCCAGCCAGCGCTCCACAGTTTCTTTTTTAACCAGGGTTTGAAGCAGCCCGGCGGTCAAAAATGCGGCGATGAGTAAGGGCAATTCGTGCAGCAATAGCGTGCTGCCACTCTTCAGACCCGCAAAGGCTAATTCGATACCGCCCTTATACCAGGCCAATAGTGCCAACGCCAAAACGATGAATAAAAGGATGATCGGAGTGAAATCTATCTTGGTTTTCTTGTTCATATTAGGGTGTCATATGCACAAATCGCCAGCGACCGTCTTCCTTGTTGATGGTGGAGGACATGCCGATAACCTGATACCAGGTATTCCCTGGCTTGAGGGGGAAAGCCGATCCATCAAGGTAGGTCAAGCTGATTAAATCGCTTTCGGCAGCGCGAACCCAATCTAATTCGTACGCCTGTTCATCGCGGAAGAGATAAGCTTTGCCGGACCCGAGTAATCCGATTTCCCACATCTCCGGTTCGCGTGAGAAATAAGCGTGCTCTGCCAGCAGGATGATGACATTATCAGCCATGATGGGCTGATCCGTCAGCCGGTCGGATAGCACTTCAAATTCTTCGTCACTGCTGCCGGTTGGAGCGTCATATTTATCCTGATAGCGGAGATAACGCCCGCTGACCGGGTCGTATTCCCAGCGGTTATAAAATGATCGGCTGTAGCGCGTGGTTGCACTTTCGCCGGACTCGCCGTTTTCTGGAATCGCTGTGCTGAAGAGCAGCCCGTCAAGATTTTGTCGCTGTTGGGGAATGCCTGCCTGGGTGAAGTGTTCACTCAGCAATTCGGTATCTGTGACCAGGTGGTTATAGCCGTTTGGGTCAATTCTGCAGAGCGGATGCTCGGCTGAAGGCGGGCATGGGGTGTCGGAGATGTAGATCAGGCGGTCGGCAAACTCGGCTGTCCATAGTTGGTTGAGTACGCGCAGATCAGCACTGCCGAAGGCGAAGAAAGCTTTGTACATGCGCACAATCGCTTCATCGGCAAAGCGGGCCGATCGAATCGGCCCGGCGATCTTGGCATTATTGCCATAGAAGATGGCATTGAAGCGCGTGCGGCCGGTTTCATGGAAATATTCGAAAACCTGATCGGCCAAGGAAAGCCCCCACTGGGGTCGGATGCCGCGCGGCCCGTTGGAAATTTTGATGGCCAGCGGACGGCGCTCCAGAAGCGATGTGTCGGAAACTGGCAGGCCGGTGAGCGGATTGATTGTCTCGGGGAAATGGGTTGCCCCGTAGCTACCGGTGGGGTTGTCTTCGGGAATATCGGGCGTTGGAGTGGGGGAGGATTGCGCGGAGGCAGTACGCGCCTCGTGGATGGAATCCGCTTTAATTAAGTCCGCGGCACTGCTTGGAGCGTAGGCAACCAGCATGTTGACGAGTATCAAAACCCAGATCAGCACCTGAAAAAATCGTCTATTCTTCATCGGGCAGGGGCGGTCGGGCAAAATTGAACTCCCAGGTTTGCTCATCGAGTTGGCTGACTTCGGTTGTAGTGCTCATCACCTGAAAAAATGTCACGCCCGGTTTGAGCGGGAAGGGTCGGCCATCGGTATCCAGAATGGCGAGGGGCTTTCTTTCGGCAAATCGCAGCCAGCGGGCTTCAAATGCCTGATTGTCGCGAAAAACATATGCAGCTCCGCTGCCGGTCAGGTCAATGGAGAAAATTTCGGTATCGGACGATTTTAGATAAAAATCGTGTGGCACCATTAGTACGATGACATTGGCTGCTGAAAGCGGCTGCCCGGTCAGGGCATCCATATGCAGTTCGTACGCGGCGCTCAAGCCGTCAATATTATCCACGTTGCCCTGGTAGCGCATATAAAGCCCCGAGCCTTCATGATAGCGCCAGAAGGCATAGTTGGCATACGAATAGTTAATATATATATCAGTGCCTGCGGGAGCATTCAGCCCGCTGAGGGAAGAGAAAAAATTCCCCGATAGATCGCGGCGGTCATCGGGAGCGCCTAAGGCGGCAACATATTCATGCACCTGTGCCGTGTTGCCAAATAAATTGTTATAGCTGGGGATCGTTTCGTCACGGCATAGGGGCGGGCAAAGCCGTTCAACCACAAAATAGCGCGGATCAAGTTCGCGTTCTTCGTAATAATCGAGCACGCGTTTGTCAGCGCCATTAAAGACAAAAATAGCGTTGTACATACGCACAATATTATCGTCAAAAAGACGCGCAGAGCGGATGGGGCCAAAGCGGGCGGCATCGTTGCCGTAAAATATCGCCAGGAAGCGCGTCAGCCCCCATTCGAGATAGTATTCGTAAATTTGATCGGCCAGGGAAATACCCGACTGTGGACGCACACTATGTGGATAATTGGGGATTTTTGCGGCAATCACGCGCCGGTCGAGCAAGGCCGGATTTGGCACTGGCAGGCCAGTCAGCGGGTTGATATGATCGGGGAAATTTTTAGGGCCGATGCGCGTAAAATCTGAAATGGGAAGGGTGGAGGAGATTGGCGCAGCCGCGGTGGCCGTGGGCCGCGGCGTTGAAGTTGGAGCCTCCGGTTGTGCAGTATTCACAGCCGCCAGGCTGGCGCCACGGGTGGACAAGTCGGTAACGACCGTGGCAGTATGGCTGGTTGGCGCGGCCTGGTTGTCCTCCTCCAGGGCGGCATCAGGTGCTGTGTTCGCAAAAAACGGAAGTGCGGCACAGGCCGCCATCCACAAGCTGAGTAGTAGAATGAATATCAGGGAACGTTTGGATCGCATCACAGTTTATCTAACCCTTTCTGACGAAGTGCTTATCATACCGCACTTGGAGTGCATTGCCAATTCCGGGTCTCTGGGATTTCTCAAGGCAGTTCCTAAAGACCCACTATTTATAGTTGTCAACAATAGCTTGAACAGATGCGCAAACTATCGTGACTCCATTGCAGAAAGACATCTTCGCCGCAGAGTGCGCAGAGAACGCCGAGATTTTTTGCCGATTTCGCAGAAAAAGGGCTTCTTTTTTGCCGATTTTGCACTTTTTAAACTCTGCGCACTCCGCGTTCTCAGCGGTGAAGGGTTTTTGCAGTAGAGTCTATCGTGTTTCTATTAGAAACTCAGGAAGAATAATTTTCTGCCGACCCTATGTCCGGATTCTGTACTCCGGTATAATTCATCGTATGATGCGAATATTGAAAAAAATTAAATTTCAACGCTTATCGGTAATCCCCTGGCAAAAAATCAGCTATTTGATCTTTGGGGTTTTTGTTCTTGCCTGGCTATTGAATACACCCTCTGGCCTTTTGGGCAAAGCCGACGCGGTGGGCTACGCCGTCTGTCACCGGATTGATACGCGATCATTCCATATCGGGGCGCGGCAGTTCTCTTTTTGTGCGCGCTGCACCGGCCAATATATGGGCGTTGTGCTGGGGCTGGTTTACCAGCTCATGATTGGACGTCGCCGGAGTGGCCGCCCATCATGGGGCAAAATCGCTGTTCTGGGGGTACTGGCGTTGGCCTATGGCCTGGATGGCTTTCATTCGTATCTGCACCTGCTGCCGGGCAACCCAATCCATTTCTATGAGCCGAATAATATTTTACGCGTACTGACAGGTACCGGTTTAGGGATTGGCCTGAGTGTGATTGTGTTGCCGGGTTTTCATCAGACTATTTGGAAAACCAGAGATCGTCGCCCCGCTCTGGGTAGCTGGCTGCAATTTGGCGGATTACTGTCTTTGGGGTTGCTGCTCGATTTTCTTGTGCTGACCGAAAATCCGCTGATTCTTTACCCGATGGCTTTGATCAGTGCCGCAGGCGTAATGATTGTTCTTACGCTGGTGTACACCATGGTGTTTGTGATGCTCTTTCGCCTGGAGAATCGTTTTGATCGGTTATCCGAATTGATCTTCCCGTTGGCA
>CALCSH010000534.1 GCA_937893815.1 uncultured Anaerolineae bacterium
TTTCTCTGTGCCAGCAAAATCGCATTCGATTTTACCGGCTGCACCGCTTTCCAGGCGAATTTCAGCGCGCTTATTTCGTTTGCGGTTGGCTGGCGCTTCGTGACCACACGCCACGCCGGAGCGTCGTCGGGATCACCGGTGTCTATCTCCTGGCGCAAGAATCCACCCACCACCGAGCGCAGTTCGTGTTCGGGGCGCGGCGCATCCAGAGGAATTTCCAGCAAGCGCAGATTCTTCTTGGCCGAGAGCAAATCCAGCGCATCGGGGGTAAATTCCGGCGCGGCGATACACTCCACAAAAAGATCGCCCATGCCGCGCACAAATTCGGCGTTGACCGGGCGGTTGCTGGCAATCACGCTGCCAAAGGCTGATACGGGATCGGAGGCGATGGCCGGGGCGATGGCCTGTTCGACACGCGAGGCGGATGCAATGCCGCACGGGCTGACATGCTTGACGACCACGGCGGTCGGCGGGCCAAAATTGAGTGCCGCGCTCCAGGCGCCATCCAGATCGAGCATATTGTTATACGAGAGCGGCTTGCCTTGCAATAATTTACCCCCCATCGGACCGCCGCCGGGTTTCTCGGTGTAGTAGGCCGCCAATTGATGCGGATTTTCGCCGTAGCGCAGAGTTTGCGCCGAGTAGAGAGTCAATGGCAAGGGAGCCGATTCATCTTCCAGGGTAGCGAAATAGTTTTGGATGGCGGCATCATAGCGAGCCGTAGCAGCGAAAGCTTTGCGCGCCATGTGACGGCGGTAGTTTTGATCTTCAAGAATTGCCAAATCTACGGGGTAATCAGCAGGATCGCCCAACACAGTGACGCGACTAAAATTCTTGGCGGCGGCGCGTAGCAAGGCCACCCCGCCGATATCGATATTTTCGATAGCTTCGGCCAGGGTGATTTCCGCTTTGGCGATGACCTGTTCGAAGGGGTACAGATTGACGACGACCAGATCGATCGCTGCCCAGCCACGCGCGGCCAGATCAGCGCGGTCGGCAGCGGTGTCACGCGCCAGCAGTCCGGCGTGGATGGCCGGATGCAGGGTTTTGACGCGGCCATCGAACATCTCCGGTTCGCCAGTGATGGCGCTGACCTCGGTCACATCCAGCCCGGCCTGGCGCAACGCCTGCGCCGTGCCTCCGCTGGCGACCAGCCGCCAATCCGCCGCGGCCAGCCCTTGGGCCAATTCAACCACGCCGGTTTTATTCCAAACAGAAAGTAGTGCGGTTTTCATATCATCTCCTCATAACAATTGCAGAATGCAAAAGGATGAATGCAGAATTTCCACTTCAACATTCATCCTTCTGCATTCACCATTCTTATCGGCAGTCCCCGCCCCGCCAAATACATTTTAATCTCGCCCACGGTGTACTCATCATAATGCAGCATCGAGGCGATCAGCGCGGCATCGGCGCGGCCTGCGGTGAGCACTTCGTACAGATGCTCCGGCATGCCCCCGCCCCCCGAAGCGATGATCGGAATCCGCACGGCCTCGGCGATTTGGCGCATGAGATTTATTTCGTAGCCATCCTTCGTGCCGTCGGCGTCAATCGAGTTGACCACCAATTCACCCGCCCCCAACCCCTCGCCGCGTTTGGCCCATTCGATGGCATCCAGGCCCATCGGTTTACGCCCGCCGTTGATCACAATCTCATACCCCGAGGGGATAGCGTCCGTCGGCGCCACGCGCAGCACATCCATCGAAAGCACCACCGCCTGCGCGCCAAAAGCCCGCGAGGCTTCGGCAATCAACCCCGGATTTACCACCGCAGCGCTGTTCACGTTGACTTTCTCCGCACCGGCCAGCAGCACTTTGGCGCAATCATCCACGCTGCGCAAACCGCCGCCCACTGAAAAAGGAATGAAGACCTGCTCGGCCACCCGGCTGACGACATCCAGCATGATATTTCGTTTGTCACTCGAAGCCGTGATGTCGTAAAAAACTAACTCGTCCAGGCCATCTTGGTAATATTTGCGGGCGCGCGCCACCGGATCGCCGATGTTTTTGGTATCCACAAATTTGACGCTCTTGGCAAGTGCCCCGTCGCGCACGTCCAGACAAGAGATGATTCGTTTGCTCAACATATTTTTCTCCATATAAACCTTCAACTTTTAACCTTTGACGTTCAACGTTGAAAGTTGAAGGTTAAAAGTTGGTATTATGGCCTCCACTTCGCAAAGTTGGCAAGTAGCTGAAGCCCAACCGTTCCGCTTTTTTCGGGGTGAAACTGCGTGGCAAAGAGATTATCGCGTCCGATGGCGGCGGCGAAATCGTGTTCGTAATTGGCCGTGGCATACACATCGCTTGCAACTTCCGGTTGGGGATAATAGGCGTGGACGAAATAAAACTGATCGCCCGGTTTGACATCTTTGAGGAGGAAATGCGGGCGGACGACCTCGACGGTGTTCCAGCCCATGTGCGGAACCGTCAGCCGGGGGTCATCCAGTTCGAAACGCGGACACATCCCGGGCAAGATTCCCAGGCAGGGAGTATCCGCTTCTTCGGAGCGAGTCAACGCCACCTGCGCCCCGACGCAAATCCCCATCATCGGGATGCCGCGCCCAAAGGCTTCCAGCAGGGCTGCGTCCAGCCCGCGCTGACGCAGTACCGCCATGGCCGTACCGGCATGACCCACCCCGGGGAAGAGAATCCGCCCGGCGCGGCTGACCACTTCAGGGTCCGGCGTGATGCAGTTCTCAATCCCCAAATGATCGAGGGCGCGTTTGACCGAGGTCAGGTTCCCAGCGTTGTAATCAATAATCGTAATCATGGGATACTCCCATCAAATGCAGAATGATGAATGCAAAATGCAGAATATTTATCATTCATCATTCTGCATTCTGAAATAGTCGTCAACGCTGAAATTGCCTTCATACAACGCCCGCCCGATGATGACGCCAGCCAGCCCGGCCTGATGCACGCGGCGCACATCGTCGAGGGTTGCCACGCCGCCCGAAGCGACCACACTCAGCCCCGAGGCCTGCGCCAGCGCCGATGTAGCCGCCAGATTGACCCCGCTTTGCAGGCCATCGCGGGCGACATCGGTGAAGTTGCACCACTTCAGGCCGCGGGCATACAGATCACGCGCCAACTCGATAGCCTGCACCCCAGCGGACTCCCCCCAGCCGCGGATGCGCACCACGCCGTCGCGGGCGTCAATGCCCACGGCGACGCGCTCCGGCCCGTAAGTTGCCAGCGCCCAATCCGCTAGATCGGGGTTCTCGATGGCCGCGGTGCCGATAACAGCGCGGCTGATGCCGGCATCGAAGGCGGCGCGCAGGCTGGGTTCATCGCGCAGGCCGCCGCCGAACTGTGCCTTGATGCCAACACTCAATATTTGCCGCAAGGCTGCAAAATTCGCCGCCGAAGCTTCGCCAAAAGCCCCATCTAGATTAATCACATGCAGCCAATCCGCGCCCTCGGATTGCCAACGTTCGGCCCAGGCGCGCGGCTCATCGCCGTAGGTCGTCTGCCGCCCCGGATCGCCTTCCGAGAGGCGCACAACTTTACCGCCGCGCAGGTCAATGGCAGGGAAAAGAATAAAGTTATCACTCATATCCACACTCCAAGTTAAATGCGGAATGATGAATGGGGTTGTTCTGCATTCATCATTCTGCATTCTGCATTTCATAGTATTCCCTTTGTACTGGGTACCACACCGCCCCGCCGCTCGTCAATCTGCGTCGCGGCATCCAACGCGCGGCCCAGGGCTTTGAAAAGGGCTTCGGCTTTGTGATGATCATCGCGCCCGTAGAGCACGCGGGCGTGCAGGTTGCAGCGCGCTTGCATGGCAAAGGATTCCATGAAATGCCCGAACAGGGTCGTGGCGATGCCGCCCACAGCGGGCGTAACCCATTCAGCCTGCACCACCGCGTAAGGCCGCCCGGAAAAATCTATAGCTACAAAGCCCAGCGTTTCGTCCATCGGCACATAGGCCCAGGCCATGCGTACAATGCCTTGGCGTTTACCTAACGCCTGCTCAAAAGCCATGCCCAACGCCAGGGCGCAGTCTTCGACGGTGTGATGCTCGTCTACGTTCAGGTCGCCCGCGGCGCGCACTTCCAGATCAAAAAGTCCATGTACGGCGACGTGATGCAGCATGTGGTCGAGAAAGCCAATCCCGGTGGCAATGTCGGCCTTGCCGCTGCCGTCAAGGTTCAGTTTTACAGTGATTTGGGTTTCGTTGGTTTTTCGTTCAATCGTTGCTGTACGCATAAGCTCCTCGCTTCAAGGCTGCGATCAGAAGATCGGTTTGTTCCGGTGTGCCCACGCTAATGCGGATATGGTCATCCAGCCCCGGCTTGTTAAAGTAACGGATAAAGATTCCCTGTTGGGCAAGATCGGCTTTGAGTAGGGCGGCGTCGCGGTCAATCACTTTGCAGAGAATAAAGTTTGCCTGTGTTGGATAAGGCTGCAACCAGGGGAGTTTCTGCAACGCGATGAAGAGGCGCTCGCGCTCGACGATGATCTTCTGTGCCCGAATTTGGAGTTGGTCGACGTGTTCAAGCGATACTACGCCCGCGCGCTCGGCAGCCACGGATACGTTGTAGGGTTGCTTAATCTTCCACAAGTGGGGCATCATCCAGTCGGGGAAGATGCCATAACCGAGGCGCAGCCCGGCCAGCCCGGCCCATTTGCTGAAGGTGCGCAGCATGACCAGGTTGCCCTCACCCCAACCCCTCTCCCACTGGGAGAGGGGCGAGGTTCCCGGTGGGGCAAAATCGATGTAGGCTTCGTCAAGAATGAGCAGCGTGGGCAGTTCCAACAGGGCGTCGAGCATCTCCGGGGATACCAAACCCCCATCAGGGTTGTTCGGCGAGGCCAGGAATATGGCTTTGGGGATCGATTCGGCCACCACCGCGGCAATCCGCTCAACGTCCAGATTGAAGTTCCTGTCTCTCGGCACGGAAATCGTGCGGGCGTTGTTAACCGCCGCGTCGAAGCTGTACATTCCAAAAGTCGGTGGACAGTTGACAATACAATCGCCCGGCTCCAGAATCAGGCGCATGACCAGATCGATAAGTTCATCGGCTCCGGCTCCAATCAGGATATTCTCGGCGGGAATTCCATGATACGCGGCCAGGGCGGCGCGCAGGTGGCGGCTCTCCGGGTCGGGGTAGATGTGGGTGTAGCGTAAGTTAGCCAGGGCTGCCTGCACGTCGGGCAGCGGGCCGTAGGGGTTCTCATTGGCATCCAGTTTGACGATCTGACCGGCGGGGATGCCCAACTGCTCCGAAAGCACATCAAAGGGCAGGATGGGGGTGTAGGCTTCCATGTTGGCGATGTGAGGGCGGAGTATTGTGTTTGTATCCATAATCAAAATGATGAATGATGATTGCAGAATGATGAATGAGTTTTGCATTCTGCATTCATCATTCTAAATTCTGCAATCCGCGGAGGCGGCGTGGGCGGTGAGGGTTTCTGCGCGGGCGAACTCGGCAGCCAGCGGGCTGAGTTGGGCCGCGGTTTGAGGATCGAGGGCGACGATGCTGTTGATTTTGATGAAATCCATCACGTTGAGCGGCGAAGCAAAACGCGCCGATCCACCCGTGGGCATGACATGGCTCGGACCGGCGATATAGTCGCCCAGCACTTCGAAAGAGTGGTCGCCCAGAAAGAAACCCCCGGCGTTATTGATGCTATCGGCCAGCGCCTGCGGATTTTCGACCGCCAGACAGAGGTGCTCGGCGGCATAGTCATCGGCGAGTTGGGCGGCGGCGGCGAGGTCGGGCGTGATGACGATGCCGCCGCGATTCTCAATGGATTGGGCAATGATTTCGGCGCGTGAGAGATCTTCCATCTGGCGAGCGGCGGCCACTTGCACCGCCTCGGCCAGGGGTTGCGATGTGGTCAGCAGGATGGCGCTGGCGAGGGGGTCATGCTCGGCCTGGGCAAGCAGGTCGGCGGCCACCCATTCGGCGTTGGCGCTGGCATCGGCGATGATCATCGTTTCGGTCGGCCCGGCCAGCCCGTCGAGGCCGACGATGCCGTAGACCTGCTGCTTTGCCAGCGTGACGAAGAGATTCCCGGCCCCGACGATTTTATCCACTTTGGGGATGCTCTCGGTACCAAAGGCCATTGCGGCGATTGCCTGCGCACCGCCGAGCTGATAAACCTCGTCAATGCCGCAGATGTGCGCCGCGGCGAGAATGGTGGGGTGCGGGTTGGGCGGCGTGGTGACGATGATACGCGCCACCCCGGCCACCTGCGCGGGGATGACCGACATCAGCAGCGAAGAGGGCAGCGGCGCAGAGCCGCCCGGTACATACACCCCGGCGCGCTGCACAGCACTGGCACGCTGTCCGATGATGCCGCCCATCTCGCTGGTCGTCCAGTTGGGCAGTGGCTGACGCTGGTGAAAATCCCGAATGCGCGCTGCGGAGACAGTCATCGCTTTGGCGAGGGCGGGCGATAAATCGTCATACGCAGCGGCGAAGGTTTCGGGCGGGATGCGGAAATCTTCGAGTTCGGTCTTGTCGAGAATATTTGACCAATGCCTGAGGGCGGCGTCGCCTTGCTCGCGCACGGAGGCCAGGATGCGCGCCACGGCTTCATAGGGGCGGATACCCTCGCCAAAGACGCGCTCCACACTGGCAATCAGCGCCGGGGGGTAGTCGGTGGTATTGATTGGCGCGCGGCGCAGGATGGTTTTGCGGGCAGTTTCGATATCGTAGATTTTGAACATAGTAAAACTCCAATGATGAATGCAGAAGGATGAATGATGAATGAAAAAAAACTGCACTCATCATTCTGCATTCTGCATTTGCAGTGCTGCCAGCATTTCTGTATAGGCTTGCGGTTCTTCTTCGAAAATATACGTCACCGGGGTAACCACCACGCCGCTGCCGCCAGTGGAGCGCAGTTCAGCGATGGCCTTCGCCAGTTGGTCTTTACGCACCACAATATGCACAGCGTACCAATCCCCGGCCTGACTGTTGACTACGGGTGAAATCGTCGGCCCTTGCAAGCCGCCGATCACATCCTGGGTGTACATGCGGGCAGCAATCGCTTGCGGCGACTCGCCGCGCATATTGGCAAAGACAGCCAGATTGTCTTTGGCGCGCAGACAGGCCACAATGAACTCAATTAACTGGCGCGCCACGGCCAGCACTTCGGGGCGGGATTTCAGCGCGGCACGGTTAGCGATCAGGCAGGCCTGAGAGGCCACAATCTCCCCATCATCCAACGGGCGCAGGCGGTTGGCCTGCAGGGTGGTGCCGCTCGAAACCAGATCAACAATCAGGTCGGAATAACCGATTGTAGGCGCAATTTCGAGGGTACCTTCGGCAGAGATGAGATGAATTTCTTCCAGTCCCTGAGCTTTGAAGAATCGTTCGGTCAGGTTGGGGAACATGGTAGCCACCCGCAGCGGGCGGTTGAGCTGTTTCTGTTTCTTGATGAGATCACTCATTCCGCGCGTGTCAGCCCAATTTTCAGGAACGATCACATTCAGGCTGCAATGCCCGAAGCCTAGTTCTCGGTACAGGGGCAGCACTTCGCCATTGGCGCTCTTTTCGGCAACCACATCCCAGCCAGTGATGCCAAAATCCACCGTGCCATCATGCACGCTGAGGGCGATATCCCCGGCGCGCTGGAACAGCACCGTCACGCCGGGCAGCATGGGGATACTGGCCTGATACTGGCGCGGATTGGGTTTGTAAATCTCCATCCCAGCATTGGATAAAAGCTCCAGGCTCTCCTCGGCGAGACGGCCTTTGCTGGGCAAAGCTAAACGAATTTCCTGGCGTTGAGTCATTGCAGCTCCTGGCCCTCACCCTCTCCCCAACCCCCTCCCTTTCCCAAAATTGGGAGAGGGAGGGGGTGCCCTGAGCTTGCCAAAGGGCGGGGGTAGGCGAGGGATAAAAAAAGCGCCCTCCGACCGGAGGGCGCTTCAATTGATATCTAATCTCGTAAACTTGAATTGACTTAAAGCAGACCTGCCCGGTTGGAGTTTCCGGTTGAAGCATGAAGATGGTGATGATGCTCGCAGGTGAAGAAAGTCTGATTCATAACTCGGCGAATAATAGCACAGGCTCAGGCATCCGTAAAGGCAGAGTATATAAAGATTTCGTAATAATGTCCGAATCCATCACGAAGCCTCAGACTGACCAGAAATTAAGGCTCGTTGGGAACTGCCGTGATAAACCCCGTATTTGGGGATAACTACCACGGCAATTCCCAGAGACCCGCAATTAACCGCTGAGAACGCAGAGTGTGCAGAATTTTTTTCGAACTCATTAAGTTTCAGTGATAGGGCAGAGGGTTTGACATCAGGTGTTCCTGATGGCTTTTCCGTAAACGGGAAGGAGCCAATTGAACAATATCCGTATTGGATTGCATCGTCACGTTGCCACTGGCAACATCCAGTAGATAATCCACAATCAGGTTCGGCAGATCCACACCGGTCAGGGGGACAGTGGTATGAAACTCCATCGTGTGGTTGATCTCATTGACCAGCAGCCCTTCTTCAGGGTGTTCAATCAAATCCACCGCCAACACCCCACCACCCACCGCTTGTGCGGCGCGCACACACAGATCGTTGATCTCCGCCGTGACCGGGCAAATTTCACCGGAGCCACCGCGCGCCGTGTTGGTGATCCAATGCGGCGAGTGGCGGTAAATTGCCGTGACGGTTTCATCGCCGAAGACAAAAGCGCGTATGTCGCGGCCCGGTTTCTGGATGTATTCCTGCACATAGAACACCGAATGCTGATACGACCCCAGCGTAGCTTTATGTTCCAAAATCGACTCAGCAGCGTCACGGTCGTTGATTTTCGAGAGCAGGCGCCCCCACGAGCCAACGACGGGTTTGAGTACCACCGGGTAGCCAATCGACTCGATGGCTTCGAGGGCTGCATCAGGGGTAAAAGCCACCGCCGCTTTGGGCTGCGGAATCCCCGCCGCAGAGAGCGCCGCCGTTGTGCTCAATTTGTCGCCACAAATTTCGGCCACGCGCGCCGAGTTGACCGTTGGAATGCCCCAGGCATTGAGCATCCGCAGGGCATACAGACCACGCATGTGGCTCAGGCTACGCTCCAGCACGATATCGTAATCCTGCCAGGGGGCTGGATCATTGAGATCAAAAATCACTTTGCCGTCGTTGATTCGATCATAATTGATACTGCGCTGCTCTAGCGCAGCGAAGATCCATTTTTCTTCGACACGCACACGTGAATATAAGACACCGATACGAGGATTAGAATTCAACATAAAATTAGCTCCTTTATCATTTTTTCCACGAAGGACACCAAGAAGCGCATATTTGGCTCTCCGGGAACTACCGTGATAAACCCCCAAATACGGATACCTACCACGGCAATTCCCAGAGACCCGCATATTTTCAGTTTTTCATTCGTGAACTTCGTGTTACTTCGTAGATAATTTAAATAAAAACCGCCCTCCGGCGGCTTTCAATCCAGAGGGCGGTTTGTAGACGTAAAAAATATACTAAAGTATCATCGTCGATTGTCCAAACTCAAAAGACCGAAAGCCGGAGTGCTCAGTGGCTTGCAGTTCTTCTTGACTTTAGTGATGGACAGAACGACAGAATTGTTCATAGTGGACAAAGTTTAGGCGCTAGTCGGGTATCTGTCAATAGCATCAATCCAAAAATAGAATAAAAATCTGATTTGATGCCAACGCAATTCGCTAGCATGGCTCCTGACTTCATGGTAACATCAAAATCCCCAGGTTGGCCAGGCGATCGCAGTTCGGCATTTTGTCGGATTGAGGAAAGTCCGCACTACACAGAGCACGATGCCGGATAACATCCGGAGAGAAGTAATTTTCTGGATCGGGCCACAGAAACAGACCGCCCTTCCCGCTCTCTCCTCGGGAGAGAACCGGGATGAGGTAAGGGTGAAAAGGTGGTGTAAGAGACCACCGGCGCGGATGGCAACATCCGCGGCCAGGCAACCCCCATCGGGAGCAAGGCCAAGCAGGCGCAAGGGGCTGCTCGTCCCATCTGAGCGTCGGGTAGGCTGCACGAGGCGCAGGGAGACCTGCGTCCCAGATAGATGATCGCCCTCGACAGAATGCGGCTTATCGGTCGGCCTGGGGAAATTTTATTACCTTTCAGGATTTTTGTTTGTAGATCAAGGAATGTATATCGTTTTGAGCGGCAAAAAGCCGCTCAAATGTCTGTCTCTCCCTGATAGCTCTACCCTATGTATTCCCTACGTAGTGGTTCTTTTATCTATGCTTGTTGAAACAACCGAATTTTGGAGGATGAGATGGTATCTATAGGCATAATGGTGGAAGGCCAGGAGCATATGACCTGGAGCCGGTTCCTGGGATTGGCAAGGAAAATCGAGGAACTTGGTTTTGACTCGCTTTTCCGGTCAGATCATCTCACTGCGCTCGGCGGAGAACAGGATCGCCAATCCTTGGCCCTTTGGCCATCGCTAACGGCACTGGCGCTGCAAACAAAGCGGATTCGGTTTGGTCCGATGGTCTGTTCGATGACCTTCAGACATCCGGCGATTTTGGCGAAGATGGCCGCCTCGGTCAGCACGGTTTCGAACGGACGGCTCGATCTGGGTTTGGGCGCCGGGTGGTTTCAGGGGGAACATGAAATGTTTGGGATCGATTATCCCCGCTACTGGACCCGGCTCAAGATGCTGGACGAAGGAGCGCAAGTCGTACGCTTATTATTTGGAAATGAGCCCGCAAACTTCAATGGCGAATTTTTCCAATTGGTCAACGCAGTCACGACCCCCAAGCCGAAAAACCTGGCAATTATCATGGGCGGAAAGGGAGAGAAAACCCTCGAGGTCGTCGCTCTCAACGCCGATGAGTGGAATTGCTCGTATGTTGGGGTGGATGTGTTCCGAGAGAAATCCCAACAGCTAGACCTCAATTGTGAGCGCATCGGGCGTGATCCGCTGACATTGCGCCGCTCCTTGATGATCCCCTTCGTTATCGCTCGCAACGCAAGCGAAGTACAGGAGCGTATCGATGCCCATAGACAGACGTTTTCAACCCTGCCCGAGGATTTGCCTGCCTGGCATCGTGCTGGCTTCATTGGGGGAACGCCACAGCAGGTGCTTGACCAGCTGAAAGAATTTGAGAGGGCCGGGATCACGCGTTTTATGTTACAACATAACGATTTGGATGATCATGATTCGTTAGCTCTCCTGGCCGAAGAGGTCTTACCGATATTTGGGTGATTCCCACAGCGAAAGTCAATATTCGAGCTATAATGATAGGACTTACGCAACTCGATAAAAAATATCCCGAAAATAGGGGTGTGTGGGGGCGAAGCCCCCACACACCCCTATTTTCGGGCATTCTCTTGTACAAGTGCGTAAGTCCTAAATGATATCCCTGCTCCAACAAACCCCCCATTTTAGCGAAAACGCAGCCCTAAATTTTGCCCACGATATTTTTGGCATTCAAGGCTCTGTGACACCTTTGGCCAGTGAACGCGATCAAAATTTCCTCATCCACGCGGATGTGGGGATCGATTACGTGTTAAAAATTGCCAATGCTAGCGAAGAAGCCCCTCTTTTGGAAGCCCAAGCGCTAACCATGCTGCATCTATCCGAACACAACGTGGTTTGCCCTCAGGTAGTCAAATCGAAAACTGGGACTCTAATTGAAACCATCGAAGCGCCCTCGGGCGTCAGCCACCTGGTACGGCTGGTGACGTATCTGCCAGGTATCCCTTATGGTACCGCCCGACGGCACTCCCCTGAGCTGTTTCGTAAATTAGGAGCCTATCTAGGCCGCCTGGATCGGGCCTTGACGAGCTTCGAACATCCGGCGATGCACCGCGATTTCCATTGGGATCTTGCGAAAACTCCCCAAATTGTCGCACAATACAAGTCATTGGTAACGGATAATGAGATGCGCGTACGCATCGAAAGGCTGACGGCTGATTTCGATACAACCACAGCTCCCTTGCTGCCGAGTTTGCGCCAAAGTGTGATTCATAACGACCCCAATGATTATAATGTCATCATTGGAGAGAATACTGATCTTTCCTCGGGGGAGCAGCATGTGGTCGGTGTAATTGACTTTGGCGATATGCTGCACAGCTTCACCGTCGCTGATCTGGCAATTGCGATTGCCTACGCCATCCTGAATAAGCCCGACCCACTGCGAACGGCAGCTTTGCTGGTTAAGGGCTATCATCAGGAAAATCCACTCCACCCATCTGAAATCGACGCTTTATTTGGCCTGGTGAGTATGCGCTTATGTGCCAGCGTGTGTATGGCCGCCTTCCAGATCAAGCAGCGCCCGGATGATGAGTATCTGTTGATTAGCCAAAGACCGATCCAGAACACCCTGCCTCATTGGGCACAGATTCATCCCCGCTATGCCCGCGCTGTTTTTCGTCATGCCTGCGGATTGACGCCAGTACCCCAGACTCCAAAAGTAATCGACTGGTTACAAAACAACGCTCATCAAATCGCTCCTGTTTTGGAGATTGATCTACAAGTCAATACCTGCATCCCAATTGACCTGGGCATCGGAAGTTCTCTCTTGGGGGCAGATGCGGCCTCGATAACAGAAACCAGCCTCACCCCCCGTCTGTTTGGCCATATGGCGAAATCCGAGGCCAAGATTGGTCTGGGGTTGTATGACGAAGCGCGGCTCATCTATACACATCCGGCTTTCAACCCGGGCACTAAAATTACCGACGAGCATCGTACGATCCATCTGGGCCTTGACCTTTTTGCTCCGGCTGGCACGCGAATCGATGCACCGCTCAAGGGCAGCCTGCACGCATTCGCCGAAAATGCTACCCCTTTTGATTACGGCCCGGTGATCGTATTGGAACATCATACGGACGATGGCACACCCTTTTATACGCTCTATGGGCACCTCAGTCGGGAGTCGCTGAAGGGATTGCGCCTCGGGCAAACCTTTGAGGCCGGGCAAAAATTATGTACGCTAGGCACGCCTAATGTCAATGGCGGCTGGACGCCACACCTGCACTTCCAAATTATCACCGACCTGCTCGAGTTGGGGAGTGATTTTCCCGGGGTGTGCCAGTACAGCCAGCGCCCAATTTGGCAATCCTTTTCACCTGACCCTAACTTGCTTCTACGAATCCCCGCAGAATGTTTCCCCAAACGGCAGCCGAATAAAGCCAGCACGCTGGCCCTGCGCCGCAAAATCATTGGTGGAAATTTGAGCATCGGCTATCAGGAGCCGCTCAAGATCGAGCGCGGCTGGATGCAATATTTGTTCGATGAGACCGGACGGCGCTATGTGGATGCGTATAATAACGTACCTCACGTGGGGCATTGCCATCCACGCGTGGTGGCCGCTGGTCAGCAGCAGATGGCGGTGCTCAATACCAACACCCGCTATTTACACGATTATTTGCTCCAATATGCCGAACGTATCAGCGCCACCATGCCAGATGCGCTCAGCGTGTGCTTTTTCGTCAATTCCGGCAGCGAAGCCAATGAATTGGCGTTACGTTTGGCGCGTGCATATACCGGCCAGCGCGATACGATTGTCATGGAAAGTTCCTACCATGGGCATACGACCACGCTGATCGACATCAGCCCTTACAAACACAATGGTCCCGGCGGGAGTGGTCCGCCGCCCTGGGTGCATTCAATCCCCATCCCCGATACCTACCGCGGGAATTACAAAGCCGACGATCCTCAGGCTGCGCAAAAATACGCGCAACATGCTTTGGATGTTATCGAAAGATTGGCCGATAACGGTTGTGCGCCAGCGGGTTTTATCGCGGAGACATGCCCCAGTGTGGGCGGGCAAATCTTTTTGCCAGCGGGGTACCTTTCCCAAACCTATGAATACGTGCGCCAGGCCGGTGGGGTTTGCATCGCCGACGAAGTCCAGACCGGCTATGGTCGCACGGGAACACATTTCTACGCCTTTCAGGCCCACAACGTAATCCCCGATGTCGTTGTGCTCGGTAAACCGATTGGGAACGGCCATCCTATCGGCGTAGTGATCACGCGCCCCGAAATTGCCGCAGCCTTTGATAATGGTATGGAATTCTTCAGTACTTTCGGCGGCAATACAGTTTCATGTGCGATTGGCATGGCGGTGCTGGATGTAGTGCTGGATGAGGGTTTGCAGGCGCATGCGCTGGAAGTAGGCAATTACCTTTTGGGTGGATTGCACCGAATGAAGAACTGCTATCCCCTGGTGGGCGACGTACGGGGATCGGGGTTGTTCCTGGGCGTGGAGTTGATTCGCGACGCTGAGAGCCTCGAGCCAGCCAACCAGGAAGCTACTTTTATTGTCAATCGTATGCGCCAGTTGGGGGTGCTGTTGGGCATCGATGGGCCTTATCATAATATCATCAAGATCAGGCCGCCGATGCCTTTCTCAAAGCATGATGCCGACTTGTTGTTGACTAGGCTAGACGAAATCCTATGGCAAGATTTCGATACATAGGTCAATTTGCCACTTCATGCTGTGACTCTACTGCAAAAACCCTTCACCGCCGAGAACGCGGAGAGCGCAGAGTTTTA
>CALCSH010000535.1 GCA_937893815.1 uncultured Anaerolineae bacterium
CAGATATGGGAATGTAGGTTGGGAGAGCCATCGGTTACTCCGTTTTGTTAGAAACTTTAAAATAAAAGCACCTTCAGGCTGGCTGAAAGGTGCTTTTACCAGCCCGCGTGAACAGAATTAGGCTGGGGGCCAGGGATTCGAACCCCAATTGACGGTTCCAGAGACCGCTGTCCTACCATTAGACGAGCCCCCACTGCGAGCGAGATTTTACCACTGCCAATACTATTCGTCAAACTATCCAGGCGAAATTGACGCCAATTTTTCGAGTGCGTCTACCGCATATCGAATTCGTTCAAGCACTTTCTCGCGTCCAATGATGATCATAGTTTCGAAGACGGGCGGGCTTACTTTTTGGGCCGTTAATGCGTTGCGCAAGAAACCAAACACATGCCCGGCTTTTAGTTCCAGTTCCGTTGCCAGATCTCGCAGGGGTTGATTGGCAGTATCTTCACTGAAATCTGGCAGGGATTGAATTAACGCCTCGATGCGCCGCGCCATGGCAAGCGATTCTGCCGCGGTTTGCTTTTTACCAATTAGCATTTCTGCATCGGGGTGAATCTCATCCTTGAAGAAGAAACCTCCCTTTTCGGGTGCCTCCGCCAGTGTTCCAAGCCGAATCTGTAAGACCTCGGCGACTTGCTGGAGGGTGTGCTCATAATGCACTTGATACCCCGCCTGTTCGAAGAAAGGCCGAATGCGTTTTGCCAGATCATCAACACCCAATGCGCGAATATGCAGCCCGTTGAAGTGATCGAGTTTGCTGAAATTAATCGCTGCGGGGGATGGATTTAATTTCTCAATACTGAATTTTTTGACCAAATCTTCCAGAGTAAAGAACTCGGTTTTGTCGTCGTAGCTCCAACCGATCAGAGCAGCCCAATTGACCACGGCTTCGGGCAGGTAGCCCATCTTTTCAAAATCACCCAAGAAGATCGATTTGCCTTCGTTGAGCATATCTTCCGTATCGCGTTTGCTCATCTTTCCTTTGCCATCCGGTTTGAGAAAGATGGATGGATGCACCCAAATTGGCTGTTCCCAGCCGAAGGCGTTGTAGAGATGCCCGTGTAGCGGGAAGGTTGGCAGCCACTCCGATGTGCGGAAGGCGTGTGTGATTTGCATGAGGTGGTCATCAATTACCACGGCTAGGTGATAAACTGGCAGTCCATCCGATTTCACCAGCACATAGTCATCCAGGGTACTGTTCTCGACGGTGATGTCACCCCGGATGGCATCGGTGACGGTGATATTGCCTTCGCGCGGCATCTTGAAACGGATGATATGGGACTCGCCAGATGCAATACGCGTATCTGCCTTCGCCAGGGGCAATTCTCGATTTGGGCAAATATCCCTATGTTGTCGTTTCTGTTTGTCTGTTGGGTTTTGGGCTTCGTCAGTTTGGGAACAAAAACAATAATAGGCGTTACCGTTCTCGATCAGCTGACGCGCATATTTTTTATAGAGGTCTCGGCGTTCAGTTTGGCGATATGGCCCAAAGGTACCACCCACGTCGGGGCCTTCATCCCAACTCAACCCTAGCCAGCGTAACCCTTCCATTAATTCTTCTTCTGCCCCGGGGACATAGCGTTTTTGATCGGTATCTTCAATCCGCAAAATAAACTGCCCGCCAGTTTGCCGGGCCAGCAAGTAGTTATAGAGCGCGGTACGCCCGCTGCCGAGATGTGTGCGTCCGGTAGGGGAAGGGGCAAAGCGCACGCGGGCAGGTTGAGTGGCTGGTTTTGATGTCATGATGGCCTCAGTTGAATTGGATTCGAAGATCAAGATTTTATCAGAAATCGAGGGCTTTGTGGCGCAGAATCACGCTCTCTACCAGGCCAATACCTAGCAGCATGGATAGTAGCGAACTACCCCCATAACTGACAAAGGGTAGCGGCAACCCGGTTACAGGCAGGAGGGAGAGATTCATGCCGATGTTAATCGTGGCCTGGAAAGCCAAGATGGTTGCCACACCATAGGCGATCAACGCCCCGAAGGTATCGCTGGATAGGCGGGCGGCGCGCAGACAGCGGATGATGATAAAGAGCAAGAGGCCCATCACGACCAGCGTGCCGATAAGACCGAACTCCTCTGCCAGCGCGGAGAAAATAAAATCGGAGTGACGCACCTTCAAAAATCGCAACTGGCTTTGGGTGCCGTTTTCGTAGCCTTTGCCGAACCACCCGCCAGAGCCAATTGCAATCAACGCTTGCTGCACATTATAGAGATCGCCGTGTGTTGCATCGGGCGCGGGGAACAGAAAGTTGATTATTCGACCGACCTGATAGGGTTTGATTAAACCGGTGGTGTTTTCAGGATTATAGGTGATGAGCAGTAATGGAATACTGATGCCCAAAACCAGGCCACCGATTCCGCTGGCAATCAAGAGGTGTTTGACCTCCAACCCGGCGGCCCAAACCAGCGTAAACCAGATGACAAAGATTACGATTGATGTGCTCAAATCGGGCTGTAATAAGATCCACATCGCCAGGCCAACGGTGACGAGCAGGCTGCGGAGTACCCAGCGGATATTTACAAGTTTCTGCTGATTACGGGCAAGAAAATCGGCCAACACAATAACGATGACAATTTTGGCAATTTCCGATGGCTGGATCAAAATCGGGCCGAGGACAAACCAGCGTGCTGAACCGAATAACGCGCCTCCTACCAGGTTGAGCGCTGCTAGAACAATGATCGTGCCAAAATACAACGGATTACTCAACGCGGCCAGGAGTTTATAATCGACGATTGACATGATGCCGATAATGATAAAGCCCGCTACAGCGAAAATAACCTGTTTTTGTACGGTATTGGCATCGACCAATTCGATATTTCCGGCAATTGCCGAGCGGATCATGACGATGCCGAAAAGTGTCAGCAACGCAACCGCGCCCAAAAGCCAGAAATCGAAATGTCGCCAGGAGATATTTTTCATAGGGCTATTTTAAGACCTGCCAGGTTTTCGCCGCGTTTTTGGGCACAACTTTGGGGAATATTGTAAGCCCCCTCGCCTATGAAGTACGTCGTGAAACCTGGCAGGTCTGGCTCGTTATCGTCTGCGTTTCGCCCCGAGGATGGGAATATCGGCAATCAGGCGTTGTTGACGACCATCTTTGTTGATCTCGATCTTGACCATATCCGGCTCAATATCGATATGACGTGTGATCACAGCAATAATCTCATCTTTCATGGTTTCCAACACAACGCTTGAAAGATTCGTGCGGTCGTGAATCAGCACAAGTTGCAGGCGATCTTTGGCCTGATTGGCGCTTTTTCGGTTGCGATTGGTGAGGCGGTCTATGAAACTACTCATTCTTGCTGCCTCCTGAAGAGAAGATCTTTCCAAGTTGCCTGATAAATCCCCCCTGATGACTCAATTCGAGAAATGGCACCGTTTCACCAGTTACCCGGCGGGCAATATTCTGCAGGGCTTGTCCGGCTTTTGATTTCCCATTCAAGGCGATGGGCATACCGCGATTGGTGCTGATGATCACTTCGCTATCCTCAGGGATGATTCCGATCAGTTCAATTGCCAAAAGTTCTACAATATCTTCTGTGCTAATCATATCGCCGCGCTCAACCATCACCGGGTCAATGCGGTTGATGATCAGCCGGGCGGGCCCTTTTTCCTCGGCTTCCACAATCCCGATAATGCGATCGGCATCACGCACCGCCGAAACTTCGGGGTTGGTGACCACCAAAACATGGTCTGCCGGAGCAATCGCGTTGCGAAAGCCACGCTCAATTCCGGCGGGCGAATCGACAATAATCCAGTCAAAATCTGGGCGCAGTTCATCGCACACACGGATCATATCGCTGGGCGAGACGGCGGTTTTATCGCGGGTTTGCGCAGCGGGGATTAGGAATAAGCCCTCGATGCGTTTATCTCGGATCATGGCCTGGCGCAGTTTGCAGCGCCCTTCGACAACATCCACAATATCGTAGACGATGCGATTTTCCAGCCCCAGAACAACATCCAGGTTGCGCAAACCAATATCGCCATCAATACAAACTACTTTTTGATTGTGCGATGCCAGCGCCACGCCTAAGTTGGCTGTAATCGTCGTTTTTCCGACGCCGCCTTTTCCCGATGTGATTGTGAGTACTTTTCCTGCCATAGTTTTTTCCTGTTATGCTCTCGGAGTTTCGCTGCTAAAGGGTGTTGTTCTTATGTGGGGATATTTTGAGATGCTTATTTTTTGGTTTTGTGAAGATCCCATACCTCGGCGACAACCTGACCTTCTTTCAGGTGGGCCACTTCGGGGTGGAGTTTTTTCTTACTCGGCGGGGTGATGCTGATCGTTTCGGCAATTCTTAATTGGGTGGGTGCCAACTCGAGGGCGCAGACCTGCGCACTTTCATCGCCTGAAGCGCCAGCATGGACCGTGCCGCGCAGCCGTCCCCAAACAATCACATTACCTCCGGCCAATATTTCAGCGCCGGGATTGACATCACCCAGAATAATGACATGACCTGGATAACTAATATTGTTGCCCGAGCGAAGCGTGCGTTGTACCAGAATGGCATCATCACCGCTTACGCTGGTATCGAAAGCTTTGCCAGAGCGTTCGGGTTGAGGGCGATCAAAATGGGTCGCCAGACCAAGAGTTTTTGCATTTTCTTCCGTGCGCGCCGATTTGCTGATAACGCCACGCAACATGATGCCTTTTTCTGAAATCTGATCGCGCAAACTGCCCAAATCGGCCGCCTTGATTTCATGTTCGCCGACATTGAGCGTCAGGTTGGCACCGCTGAAAAAATCAGCTTGCGCCTGAATTTGATCGAGCAGCGATTGGCGGATTTCTGGCCATTCCCCTTCACCAACAGTGACCAGCAAGCCTTCGCTGATACCCTTGATTTTGATTTTATGGGTCATACAGGTTAGTTCCCGAAAAGTTAATACTGCGATTATAGCATGGGTGGAAATTGTTATGGTGTGGTCAGAGCTACATCAATCGACTTGAGTTCAAAATAGGCTTCAATTATTCGACGCACGATTGGCCCGGCAACGCTGGCGCCTTCACCACCATTATATACAAAGGCAACCACCGCAATTTCCGGGTTTTCATAGGGCGCGTAGGCCACTGTCCAGGCGTGTGTGGGCCAGTTGCCGGGTTTGCAGAGATTCTTCTCGGCGGCGAATTCGTCGCAATATTCAGCGGTACCGGTTTTTCCGGCGGCAGCAATATCCAATTTCTGGAAACCAACGGCATCAATGGAAAGTGTACCTTGTGTCACGGCCAATCGCATTCCTTCTTGTACTTTTTGGATGACCCAGGGTTCGACGGTTTTTTTCTCGCCGGTCAATTTGGCTTCGCAGCCGCCAGGCGCTACAGGTTCATTAAAAATATCAATCACCGCATCCTTGGTCATATCCCAGCGAATATCAGGTTCAAAGCCCTGCACCTCGGTGCTATTGGCGTCAGTGATTTCGCGCACCAGGGTGGGGCGCATCAGCACGCCATCGTTGGCGATCGTGGCTGCCGACATGAGCACTTGCAAGGGCGTGGCAATTACGAAACCCTGACCGACGCTGGCAATATACGTATCACCGATGGCCCAGTTTTCGCCGTGGGCGATACGTTTCCAGGTGGGGTCAGGGATGGTGCCATCCGACGCGTCGGGAAGCTCAATGCCCGGATAGGAGCCATATCCCAGGGCGCGGGCATACGTGCCCAATCGGCAGATGCCCAGCCCTTCGGGAACTTCATCTTTGTAGCCGCCGCCGAGTTTGTAAAAATAAACATTACTGGAATTGGAAATGCCGCCCAGGAAATCGAGTTGCCCAAAACCGGCCCGGTTCCAGTCGACGAATTCGCGCTGGTAGCCGGGGTCGTTGGGGCTGAATTTCTCAGTGATGATGATGGATCCCGGAGTGTCGATGACTTGTTCGGCGGTGACCACGCCTTCGTTGAGTGCGCCAACGGCCGTAGAAATCTTGAAGACAGACCCCGCCGGGAGTTCGGCACCCACCGCGTGATTAAGTAAAGGGTCGCGCACATCAGCCAGAAGCTGCTGATAATAGTAGGCTGGGATGATGCGCGCCATACGGTTATTCTCATAGGTCGGGAATGAAACCATCGAGAGAATTTCTCCCGTTTGAGGGTTGATGGAAATCGCTACACCGCTGGTGATGCGCAATTCATTGAAGTACGTATTCCAAGTGTTGATTTCTCCGAGCAATATCGCTTCCGTGGCCTCCTGCAGGCGCGTGTCAATCGTCAGAGTGATATTCTGACCGGGAATTGGCGCAATCGGCGGGTGAATATCTCGCACAATTTGCCCGGCAACATCCACCTCGACAACACGCTTGCCCGGTTTCCCACGTAAGATGGTTTCAAAATAGCTCTCAATCCCCGCGTAACCAATTTTGTCGCGATTGGGCACGAAGCCGCGGTCGCGATAATAGGCTTCAACCGTCTGGGAGATAGGGCCTAAAAAGCCAATAATCGAAGCGGTGAGTGATCCGGTTGGGTAATCGCGGATCGGTTCAATTTCAATTTGCACGCCGGGCCAATCCACGGCTTTTTCTTGGATCACCATCGCCAGGGTGCGGTCAATATTGCATTTAATTTTCACTGTACGATAAGGAGCGCTAGTGATGCCGTAATCGGCCAGTTGCGCAATGCCATGTTCGGAGACACATGGAACATACGGCGTTGCCGGGGATACTTCGCCAAGATTCACCGGCACATCAATAATTGCCGAGAGTTCGCGGAAAATCTCCTGAATTTCGCCGGGATCGTCGGGCAACTGTGCGGGCAGAATGGCGACATCATAGGATGCTATATTGCGCGCCAGCACGATTCCATTGCGGTCGTAGATCACGCCGCGCAGCGTTGAGATGCTAATTTCGCTGATGCGGTTTTCTTCGGCCAGAGCAATATACTCATCGTAATCCGTGACCTGAAGCGTGAGTAGCCGCACAATATAAAGAGAGAAGATCAGCGCGATGACGATGATAAATGAAAAGATTCGCCATCCTGTGACTTGATTTTTAAGGACACCTGATACATTCATATTTTTATTTCCTCTGGGTGCAGCCAATCGGCCAAATCTTGCACTATGGCATAAATTGGTGCTGCGAGGAGTATATTCAAGAATAGGCTGGGGAGGGTAATTAGTTTCAGAGTTTCGGCCCAGGGTAATGCCGTTCCTGCGATACTTAGTGAAAGCGCAGTTGCAAAGTGGCTGATGAGCGTGCCAATTAGTGTTGTCAAGAACATTGCCAATAACGGTGTTTGCCAAATGCGTCGGCGCAATAAAAGCGTGGCTGCAGTTGTGATCAGATAACTGATGATCGGAACATAGATACTCAAAGAAGAGGCTAACCCGATAATTGCACCACCGATCACGGCCCAATGCCAGGCGGTGCTAACCCGTTCTTGTAATGCCCAGGCAATAATTACCAATAATACCAAATCAGCTGTGCCTTGCAGCAGCGGTACACGACTGACAATCGAAGTTTGAAGGATTGCTAATAGCGTAAATACAGGAAATGCAGCAAGTGCGGGAATCATAGATCGTATGAGAACAGCCGTAACTGACTTAGGGAACGCTTGGTGTGGGAATGAGAGGAGAAAGGTCAACAGGCTGGAAGTTGGTGATGACCAGTACAATTTCTAAGTTGGCGAAATCGACTACTGGCTGCATGGATGCACTTTGAAAGAGATCGTAATCCTGACTGCGGACACCGGTTACCTGCCCGATGAGGATATTCGGTGGATAGTTGCCACCCAATCCGGATGTGAGTACCAATTCTCCGGCCCCGATCGATGCATCTTGCGGGATCATATCCAGACCAAGATCACCGGTGATCGAACCTGAGAGTATCGCTTCGGCTCGAGTTGGCTCCAGGCGCACATTGACTGTCACGGATGGGTCGGTGATCAGTTGTACCAGCGCGGCCGAGGCGGTAATTTGAGATATTCGTCCTACCAAACCCTGTTGGGTGACGACTGGCATGCCGCGCCGTAAGCCATCGTCCGAGCCGCGATTGATGTGGATATACTTAACAAAGGGGCTGGGATCTCGGCCGATGACGCTGGCGCCCACATATTGGTATTCCGGGTAAGCCCGGGCAAAATCGAGTAACGCTGACAGGATGCGGAATTCACCCAATTGTTGCTGAAGCTCAATGATTTGGGTCTGAAGGTGGGCCACCTCAGCTTCCAATTCTGCATTGCGCTGGTTGACTAGATTAACATCTCGTGGCGCTGTGAAGTACACTCGCAGTGCTTGGAAACGCTCTGAAACCCAGGTCTGCGTTGAGATGACGGGGGAGAGTGCCAGTCGAGAGAGCGGTGTGAGGTAACCACCCAGAGCCAGGATTACCAGGCCGACGGCTATCAACACAAGCGTCAATGTTGGCCATGGTATTTTTGATTTGGGGTTCATCATCGAAGCGGCAATTATCCTCTGCCGTCACGCCCCAACCCAACAAAGAGAGAATTCCACATGGGTAAATTCTCAAGTGCAATGCCAGCGCCGCGTGCCACGCAGCTCATGGGGTCTTCGGCAACCCAGGCACGGATATTTAATTCGTTGGTCAGGCGCTCATCTAAACCTTGCAGCAAACTGCCGCCGCCTGCCATACAGATGCCCATATCCATCAAGTCGGCTACAATTTCGGGGGGAGCCTCGTCCAGCGCGTCCTTTACAGTATCAACGATAATCTGTACCGAACTGGACATGGCCTCGCGTAATTCGACCGACGAAACTTCAATCGCTTCTGGCAGCCCGGAGAGCAAGTTGCGCCCGCGCAGGCGAGCGGTTTTCTCTTTGGGCAGGTGATACGCGGAGCCAATAGCTATTTTGGCATGTTCGGCCATGCGCTGACCGATCAGTAGATTATATTTATTGCGCACATACTGAATAATATCTTCATCCAGTTCGTCGCCAGCCACACGCAATGAACGCGAAACCACAACCCCCTTCATGGAGAGGATGGCCACATCCGAGGTGCCGCCGCCAATATCTACTACCATGCTGCCACGGATTTCATTGATGGGCAATCCAGCGCCCAGAGCCGCGGCAACGGGTTCTTCAATTAGATAAACTTCGCGCGCCCCGGCTGAGATGGCTGCATCGTAAACGGCGCGTTTCTCAACCTTGGTGACTCCGGCGGGAATACCAATTACCACCCGCGGGCGGGGAACCGGCACTATACTTTGTTGGTGTACCTTACCAATAAAGTATTCCAGCATTGCCTGGGTAATTTCGAATTCCGAAATTACCCCATCGCGAACCGGGCGAACAGTAAGTACATTCGCCGGGGTGCGTCCAACCATTTCTTTTGCTTCTGCGCCAATTGCCAACGGTTCACGGGTGCGCTTGTCAATTGCCACCCATGAGGGTTCACTAATTACAATCCCTTTTCCGCTAACATTGACCATGGTATTGGCGGTACCCAGGTCGATGCCTATGTCTAATGAAAAAAATCCGAGTAGCCAGTTGAGTGGATTAAATGCCAACTTGGGCTCCTTCTTTCTGGGAAATATCCCTAAATGCTGGGTGGATTATACCAAGCTTTGCAGATTTAGTGACAAGCGCGGATGAGAAGTTGGTGATACTGAACTGCGTATAGACATTTGAGCGGATTGCTGCTTGCACGGTGGTTCTACCCCTGGGCGGGAGAGCAGCAACACCTGCGCATGGGGCGCATAGAATAGCGTGCAACGCACGTTCTACTGTGTGTTGTCCTCGTTACCCCTTTTACACCAAGGAGCGTTCTCAACTAGCTTGATGGCGATATGCTCGACACGATGTTGATGGGCATCAGTTTATGCGTTTCCCACGTCCCTTTTCGAGAATTCGTTCTGTGGGTATAATTCGCGGCACAATCTAGGGAAAGACAGCGCATGATCCTTTGCACTTGCCCTTTCAAGGCTGGCAGAGGATGACGAGGATGAGGGTTCTCCATCGCGAGATGGAGCTAGACTCCTCCCACGCACTTCCTGTTATGGGGAGGCGCGGGATGGGGTTAAAATCGACAGATCAGCGGAAGCCCTCCGGGAGTGCCACCCCCGAATCCTTTCCCTCCAAAGAACGCCAAAGACAAAATTTCCGGGTAACCGGAATAGCAAAACCGCGGCGAGTGGCTGTATCAGTAACTTAGTGCCCAGTAATCAGTGACCGGTGAATGCCGACTCTTTTACTGAATACTGTCTACTGCCCACTGAGTTGGAGGAAACCCATGTGTGGAATTGTTGGATATATTGGACCGCAAGATGCTACCCCGATTATCTTGAGTGGTCTCAAACGCCTGGAATACCGTGGTTATGACTCTGCGGGTCTGGCTGTTTTGCAAAATAATCAGATCGAAGTTCGCCGCGATGCGGGGAAATTGGCGCGTCTCGCCGCATTGGTGCTCGAAGAACCAGTACACGGCAATATTGGCATTGGGCATACCCGGTGGGCCACCCACGGCGAGCCAAATGCTCGCAATGCTCACCCGCATTTGGGCATGATTGGTGACGTGGTACTGGTTCATAACGGCATCGTCGAAAATTTCCTTGAATTACGCGCAGAATTAGAAGCCGAGGGGGTTGAATTTAAATCGGATACCGACACCGAAGTCATTGTTCATCTGGTGGAGCGATATATCTCGTTAGGAATTGACCTCGCCGAAGCAGTGCGCAAGGCGCTGAATCATTTGCGCGGCGCGCATGGTGTCGTCGTTATGTCGCGCTTGGAACCCGATAAAATTGTTGCCGCCCGTGTTGGAAATGCCGGTGGCGTGGTGATTGGCCTGGGCGAAGATGAAACCTATGTGGCTTCCGATTTGCCCGCCATTTTGGAGCACACACGTCGCATGGTTTTCCTGGAATCACACCAGATGGCTGTTGTCACACGTCAGGGGGCACAGCTTTCCACCTTGGAGGGAGTCCCGCTGCCCCTGGATGTGCAGAATGTCCCCTGGGATCCGGTATCCGCCGAAAAGGGCGAGTATCGCCATTTCATGCACAAAGAAATCCACGAGCAGGTACGCTCACTGACGGATACCATCGCCGGGCGTGTGGATTTTGAAGCCGGTCAGATTCGCTTGCCCGATCTCAATCTGACTTCGGAATTGGCGCGCAGCATCAATAAAATTCATATTACTGCCTGCGGCACAGCAGCCTATGCCGGGATGGTCGGGAAGGTACTCATCGAACGTATTGCCCGAGTTCCCGTGGAAGTGGAGATCGGCTCCGAGTTTCGTTATAGTGATCCGATTATTAGTGAAAACGATATTGTCTTGTCCATCAGCCAGTCGGGCGAGACGGCGGATACTTTGGCGGCAATGGACGAAGGCCGCAAGCGCGGGGCTAAATTATGGTCAATCGTCAACGCGATTGGCTCGCAGGCCATGCGCATGGCCGATGGTTTTATATCGATGCAAACTGGCCCTGAGATTGGGGTGGCATCAACCAAAGCCTATACGGCTCCGTTGGTGGATTTGTATATGCTGGCGATTTTGCTGGCCGACTTGCGCGGTGTGATTGATATTGCTCGGCGTAAACAATTGGTGGCCGATTTACGTCTGATCCCTGACTTGGCCGGAAAATGCTTGGATCGTGAAGAGCAGGTTGTGGCGCTCGCGCATGCCCTGGTTGATGTGAAGGGAGCGCTCTATTTGGGGCGTGGTATCAATATGCCAACCGCGTACGAAGGCGCCTTGAAACTCAAGGAAATATCCTATATCCATGCAGAAGGCTACCCGGCTGGTGAAATGAAACACGGCCCGATTGCTTTGATCGACTCCGAGATGCCTGTGGTGGTGATTGCGCCACGCGACCCTTGGTATGAGAAGATGTTTAGCCAGATTGAGCAGGCCAAAGCTCGCGGCGGGCGTGTGATCGCCGTTGCGACCGATGGTGATGCGCTCATTCCCCCGGTGGCGGATCATGTTTTATGGGTTCCTGAAACCCCCTGGATGCTTAGTCCGGTGACTACGGTGATTCCGCTGCAGATGTTGGCTTACCACATTGCCGCCCTGCGCGGCCTGGACGTGGATCAACCGCGTAATTTGGCGAAATCAGTTACCGTTGAATAAGAAAACCCCGACCGCTATCTGTGAAACCTGAAAATAAGGTTTCTGATTGTTGGTGAGATTACTGATGAGGGTGTGTATGAGGAACGCGAACGATCCGAGTGCACACCCTTTTGATATTTTTTGTAATTGTTATCAGAAGGGTGAACACCGGTAAATCTAACGCCAAGGCGCAATACCCAAAGGGCACAGGGTTGCCAAGAAAGCTGAGTTAGAACCTATTTTTGTGTCTTGGTGGCTTTGCATGCAAAATGTATAGCCTACGATTGAACACTAGACTTTTTGAAATCTTAAATGACTCCACTGTAAAAAGACATTTTCACCGCAGAGTGCGCCGAGAACGCCGAGATTTTTTGCCGATTTCGCACTTTTAAAACTCTGCGCTCTCCGCGTTCTCAGCGGTGAAGGGTTTTTGCAGTAGAGTCTTAAATACAAAGTCGCCAACTCCAAGCTGTGGCGAGTGTAAGCTCAGGAGACGTTACCAGATGATTTATCAATTTATTCGAGAACAAGTGCTTGAAACGGTACTAAAAGCTGTCGAAGCCAATCTGATTCGACTTTCAGCTGGGAATATCAGCACCCGCGCCGAGGATGGCCTGGTTGCGATTACACCCAGCGGCGTAAAGTATCGCGGCATGTTGGCAGAAGATATTTCCATCATCGACCTGAATGGTGAACTAATCGATGGGCCGCCGCCATCATCCGAAACGCCGATGCATACAGCCATTTATCGAAACGTACCGCATGTCAATAGCATTTGCCACGCCCACTCACCCTATGCGATTACGTTTGCCATGTTAGGCGATGATATTCCCGCGGTCAATCTGGAATTGATGTTCTGCGGCGCGCCGATTCCGGTGGCACCGTGGGCGTGCCCAGGAACACCCACCGCGGGAGAAATTGCGGTCGCCATTTATAAGCAACGACCAGAATTAAAGGTGCTTTTACTGCGCCAGCATGGATTGGTGGCGATCGGGGAAAATCTTGAAAATGCGTTTGATATGGCCCTCAATGCCGAAGTAGGATGTCAGACCTATTACCAGGCACGCTTGTTGGGACAGCCGTTATCCCTGACCCATGAGCAGTTGGCAGAAATCAGAGAAGCTTATAATTTGTAGTGGCGCAACCCCGTTTTCTTAGTTGCAGGGCTGCCCTTCGCCGCATTCCCATTCCACGCACCAGGTATCTCCTTCTTCGTTCCCTGAAAAACGGTTATCGTTTAGCCGGATGATTTTCTCATCCTCGATGGGGCACTGTCCCCAATTCCAGATGGAAATTCCGACGATATTGCCGCTGAGTACATTCTCCTCGACGATATAGCCGAATGATTCGCCTGGGTATTGCACATCTTCATCGCTGAGGACAATTCCGGGGCCGTGGTTGTCCGCAATTTGGTTGTTGCGCAGGGTGATATTGTGCCCACCGTCCACCCAGATGCCACCGTCCCAATAACCGCCGTTGGCATCCAGTTCATTTCTCTCAATGCGGTTATTTTCCACCAGCACATCGAAACTATCTTCGATGAGAATACCGCCGCCGATAGTATTGTACACGGTATTGTCGCGGATGATCACATTGTGGTTGCCAAAGGTGTTGATGCCGGTGCCTAATGTATACGCTTCCCTGCGTGCCTGATTCGGTCCGTTATCCATCACCAGATTGCCTTCAACGAGAATATTTTCTGCGCCCAATACATTCACGCCGAAGCCTTCACCATCATGATCGGGATCAATCGATGCGCGTCCGTTTGCGGTGAAGGAATTATTCAGAATAGAAATCCCGGAACCATCCAGGATGAGTAGACCTTCATCGGTGTAATTGCGGAACTCCAGGCCTTGGATGATGATATTTGTGCTTTCCACCAACGCCATGCCCATTGTGCGGGTGGATTCGCCATCCAGTATGGGGTGACTTGCTCCCTCGGTGTGGGCGCGAATGATTATCGGTTTGCTGCTGTCTCCGAAGGCCCCCAGGATGACCGATTCGTGATATTCCCCCGGGAATATTTCTAGCGTTTGGCCGGGGCGGAGATTGCAAAGCGCCGTGGATAGCGTGCCCAAAGGCAAATCGCGCGTGCCGGGTTGGGTGTCATCCCCCTCGGGCGAAACATAGATCACATCACTGGGTAAGGGCTGGGCCTCTTCGCCCAGACATTCCACCCCATTTTTAAAAATGATTCCAACGAGATTCCCATCCGATCCCCATTGACTTACCTGACCGGCAATCTCATCAATTTGACCGCAAGCAGCCATGAATAGTACTAACAAAACCAATAGGGAAAATATCTGCGCATTTTTGCACATCCGATTGACTCCTTTGGGCAGTTAGAATAGGCCTTCTTTTATCATAACGCAAAATAGTTGGCTCCGTTTCAGTGAGCGGTGAGGTGGCAGCGATTCTTTTCTGGAATATAAGTCTCTACTGCAAAAAGCCGATGACGGAGATGTCCGCCGGAATATATGGGGGT
>CALCSH010000536.1 GCA_937893815.1 uncultured Anaerolineae bacterium
ATTGCGCGTTGAACCCAGGCGCGATATTTCCAGGGTTTGGAGTTTTTTACCGGCCCGCGGTTAAAAATCCAACGACCAGGGCAGATCCAACTGCAAAACGCGCGCCCAAAGAAGAAGATCAACCCCAGGCTGATCAAAGCACCCACCAGGAGGGCTGGGATGATTATGCGGGAAGCAGCTATGAGCTGGGCTACCCCCAGGGGACAGGCAATCTGCACGGGACCAATATCCACCACACAGGTGCTTCCATTCCACAGATTGCTACCAATCAATACGAAAAAACCGATTGTGAAAAGAAAGCGCACCGTTGGCCACAGGCGAAGTTGAAATTTTGATTTTTTCTTGCGACGCTTTGTAAAGGATGGCGAGATGATGGAATTTGACATAGTGCTACCAATGATTAACTGCGTATAGGTACTACAGATACGGCTTTGCCGCGCTTGAAATTGCCATCGGAGAACGCCGAGCGCGGGCAAACCGTGACACAGGCACCGCATCCATTGCAGCGTGTGGTGTCGATGTGGGGGTTGCCATCTTCGTCGCGGTAGATGGCTTGTTGAAGCTCATCACAGACGCGTATGCACAGGCCGCAACAAAGCTGGCAGGTTAAATTCCAGGCGATACAGCGATCGGTATCAATGACCGCAACGCCAATTTTTTCGCTTTCGGGGTTGAAGGGCAGTAGGGCAGCCGTTGGACAGGCTTGCGTGCAATCACCGCTGAAATCGCACCAGCCTTGGAGGGGGTTCATTTCAGGGAATCCCGCTTCATCAAAGCTGATAGCTTGCTGTTGGCAGGCGGCAACACATTTTCCGCAACGGATGCAAATTGCCCGGAAAATCGCTGGACTTTGGGCGCCGGGAGGCAGCGTGGCTGCCGTGGAAGTGGTAGGGCGAAGCAGCCAATAGAGCATTCCTGCGCCTGAAAGGCCACCTGCTACTCGCAAAAATGTTCGCCTTGAAAACTCTGAATCAGATGGTTTACTCATACCTGTAAATTTGATGCCGATCACCCTCAGAATGGATGATTCAACAGATGGTGGTTGATGTGATTTTTCGTTTGTTTAATTTGAACTACAAGTTCCGCAGGATGTGGCAGAACAACTTCCACAGCCGGAGGGTCCACCTGCTACTGTGCGGATTGCGCCATCGGTAGATTGGGAGAACATCACGGGGATGGATACCATGCGTGAACTATTCTCGCTGGAACAATGCGGACAGGTCGCTACGTTATCGCGCTGGCTGATGCTGCGAAACAATTCGAAGCTGGCGATGCAATCCCGGCAACGATATTCATAAAAAGGCATGATAGAACTCCAGAGGTATAATACAAATTAGTCTGGAGGGGATGATTGCCCTTGCTAAAAGCTCATCCCCCCAGGCTCCAGATTACGGGGATTTTAAGGTTTTTTTGTTATGCCTTTTTCGCTCGCAAGAAGGCTAAAACACCCGCCACAGCCGCTAAAATCAATCCCGGCAAGCCAATCAGCAGCAGCAGGAATCCACCGGCGCGTGGTTCAAGTTCAACCTGGGATGCGGAATAGTTCTGAATGGCGATCAGGAGCAAGATCACTCCCAAAAGCGCCAATACCCATTCGTACCAGGTCAATTTTACTTTTTCAGTGGTGACAAGCCAGTATACAGCGGCACCAAGCACTAAACCTATGATAAGCCACAACATCGTTGCATTCTCCTTTTGCTAGCTGGTTTCTCGTACAGTCTGAACGGTATCGATACCATAATCGGGCAAGTTCTGTTTCCACCATGAGGCCGCACTCTTCTGCGGTTGATCGGGTTGATCACGATATGGTGAGTAAAGCAGATCGTCAAGGCTGACGAATGTTTTATTGAACATGCGCGTTTTGGCGGCAACCGAATTGCGGAAGCGGTTGAAGGATGCCAGGTTCTTGCTGGAGAAGGGGCATACGGCGAAGCAAATACCGCAGTTGGTGCCAACCGAATACCAGTAGGAACGGCAGGCGGTCGAGTTCTCAAAGAAGGCTTCGTGGCCAGGGTTGTTCCAGCCGCCGCGTACTTCCCAGGTAGCATCGCCAAAGCTGAGGTTCTTGGGTGGGCACATTTCAGCGCACTTCAAGCAGTCATGGCAGAAGTCCCAGATACCAGCGTCAATCGGTTTGGTGGGGGCAAGAGGTAGATCGGTGAGCAGTTTGAACACGCGCACCATCGGGCCGTATTCTGGGGTGATCAGGCGGTTGAGGCGAGAAAGTTCGCCCAAACCGGCCATCACGCCAAATGCGGGAGCAATGCCCAGCGCGTTTGTGCTGGATTCGCCAATTCCCATATAGCCCAGGCCGCGCAAGAACTCTTGCAGGCGCTGCTGGATATTTTCAGAGCGACGGTAGGTTAGCGATGTGGTCATCGAACCAATTGGGGTTGGGCAGCGGGCCATGGTTTCTTCGGACATCTGCACTGTGTAGACGACGGCCCAACGCGCTTTCTTGGGGATCACGCGATATTCTTCGGTCTCTTCGGGCTGTTCGGCATCTTCGATGCGCAGTTCCAGGCCATCAGGGTCGTGCGAGTAGATCAACTTTTCGGTGGTGTTGGTGTCTAATTCCACAAAACCGACCGTGGCCGCACCCATGTGGCGCAAAGCCGTGGTGACCACCATGGCAGCTTCTTCAGGGGTGCCTTCCCACTTGGGCACGCCCAGGTCTTCAGGGGTTTTGGCTTTTTGCGGGCCAATGAAACTGCGGCCCACACCGCCCGAACCGGCGCCACTTTGCATAGCCAGGTCTAGCAGGGTGTAGCCATCCTTGCCTTCCTTGAGCCACTGATCCAGGTTGGCGGCGCGCAGTTCCGTCAGGCGGTTGACTTCTTCTTCACCCACGTATTTGGTGAAACTGCGGCGGGTGGTATTAAATTCCGCATAGCGATTGACGTTAGCCCAATCGACGCCACTGGTCGGCTCGTCTTGGGTTTTGATGAAGCTGGGGCGTTGCAGCCCAACAGCCTTGTCAGATGCCTGTTCTTCCAGATTTACCATTGGAGCCAAGCTGGCAACAGCACCTAATTTGCCGAGTTCTTTCATGAACTCTCGTCGGGTCAGGCTTTCAGGCATTTCATTCTCCTTTTCTTCGAGGAGTTCCCACCGTCCTTTCAGCGAGGCTTGTGGAAACATCAGTCTTGGCGGGCGGCCTGGCTTGGTTAGCGATTAGCTGACCTTACAGTTGCGCGACAGCGCCGGACTTACTTGAAGATCAAGTTCACCGGCTTCGCCTTTTACCCCACCCATCCGGGGGATTGGGGTACCAAGACTGAAGTTTTGTTTGATTGGTAAAAGTTCAAAAAATATTAGTGACAGTCAGCGGTCAATAAAACGTCCAACTTCGTCACCGGGGGCAAGCGGCTTGCCAATCAATTGGGTGGATTCTGCCTCCTTTCCTGATCCTGGTATGGGGGATCAGGATTTATCATTATCATTCTTCGAGTCATCAAGGATGCTCGTCGTCGCGCGCGTAACTTCGTTGGTCATCTCCGAAAATACGCCCTGGATAGACTTAATAATCTCGCGGGCCTCGCCTGCCAGGCGAACCGTTTCTTTGGGACCAACAGCCAGCACAGCCAGCAAGAAAATCAACATTAATTCACCGGCGCCCAGATTGAAAAATCTCATATACTTTCAACTCCTGCTTCAACAAGCGCCTTGTTTCGGGCACGACCAGCAAACCAGGCCAGCACAATGCCGAGCTCATACAATACCAGCAGCGGAGCCATCACCAACATCATATTGAAGACATCCGGTGTAGGTGTGATGACGGCAGCCAGCACGGCAATGCCAACCAGAGCAAAGCGGCGGCCTTTGGAAAGCTGCCGGGCAGTAACCAGCCCCAGGCGAGCCAGTAAAGCCAACAGCAGAGGGGTTTCAAACACAGTGCCGCTGCTGAGCATCACCGTAGTTACAAATGAAATATAGCCATCAATCGAATAGGTGGGCTGCACCAGATCGCTCATAAACCCTTGCAGGTATTTGAGTGCCAGGGGCAGCATCACGCCACCTGCGAAGGCCACGCCCAGCGCAAAGAAGAACCCGATTCCCAGCACAGAAGTAAACACCATACGCCGCTCTTGTTTTGTCAATCCTGGAACGATGAAGGACAGCAGTTGATAGAGCATGAAGGGCAATGCAATAACAATACCCAACAGCAACGCCAGCCGAAAGTAAACCACAATCGACTCGGTGGGGTGCAGTGAAACCGGTCGGATCTCGCCCATGGGAATCAGCAAGAATTCCAAAAAACGATTAACAAAAGCCAGACTGACGGCTGTCCCTAAAACCAGGGCAATGACCATGCGTAATAATCGGCCGCGAAACTCTTCCAGGTGAGCCCAGAACACCATGCTGCGCTGCTTGCGCCGGGCACGTAGTTCTTCTCGGTTAACCTCAGTAGATTCTGTCATGGTTTAGATTGTCCGCGGATTAGAGCTAATTTCCGGTTGTTGTTCCATCTTGGATTTCTTCGTAAGGAAGATTTTCGTGGCACAGGGCGCATGGCTCTTTATAGGGGCCAAAGTTCCCGTGGCAAACATAGCAAGGCGTGCCCTCGCCGTAGTGCCAGTCGTGAGGATTAGGGTTGAATCGAGCGGTGAGGGCTATTAAGCCTTCATCTGTTTCGCCATGACATGCGATGCAGGCAGCATTGGGTGCAGGTTGGGTGGGCGGGAAGGGATCATGGCAATCGGCACATACCAGGCCTTCTTGCACCCGGTGGATTTCATCCAGATGGAAAAGGTCTTCGTCTTCACCCCAGGCTGCGTAGGGTTCCATCCCCATGGGCAGGTGTGGAAGCTGCAATATCAATCGGGATAACATCTCTTCCGTTTGCAGCACTTCAAGGTCTACACTGGCCCAGGCGCGCCCGTGGCAGGCCGAGTTGGAGCAGAAGGATGAATCATCGGCTGGGCCATCATAATTTGTGATGTCGTGGCAAGAAATACAGGTCATATCTGGATCGTCGGGGTTGAAATCGTACTTATGCAAGATGATCCAGTTTGGATTCTGATGCGTGGTGGGCTGCGGCGCATGATTAATATCAAGGTGCGTAACCATATCTTCCGGTCCGCTGGTAACAGGCAACGCATGGCACAGGCTGCAGTCAAGACGAATAGAGTCGCCGCTGGTGCTGAGGTGTTTGCCGTCGTGGCAACGGAAGCAGCCAGGATCGTTTAGATGCCCCAAATTGTCAAGGTGGGTGTCCCAATCCATTTTTTGTTCCGGGAAAACGCTGGAATTGTAGATATCTTTCAACGTACTGATGGCAGTATTCAGTGTTTCGTAATTGCCTTCGTAAAATTCCGGATACTCATCCCGGTAATAAGCGTCCAGGCTGCTAATCGCGTTGATCGCTTTTTCGTTCGCATCATACTCGCCGCGTAAAATCTCGACAGCTTGTTTGCGAATATTTGGAATTTCGGGCGAAATTAGGCCCTTGAACATGGCCGTGTCAACGGCTTCTTCGGGCTGCGGCACAAAGTGGGTAATGCGATTGTGGCATGTAATGCAATCCATTTCGACCAGTTCAGCTTCGTCAACATCGTATGCGTTGAAATTCGAAGCAATATCAACATAGTCGAATTTACTACCTTCAGAGTCCACGACACGCACGAAGGGAATTTCTTGCTCACTTTCATTGGTTGCATAAAAATAGACCGTGTTTTGCGTATGCCAGTGGATACCGCGCCCCAGACCTTCTCGGATGCTGCCACCTCCCGTTTTTAGCACCAAATAGGTTCGGAATAACGTATTTTCTTCATCGGGAGAATAGTGGAACAGGGAGCGCTGGCTGTCGTCGGAGAATTTGTCTGGATTATGGCATTGTTCGCAAACCTCGCGCGCCGGACGCAAGGTTTTTACATGCAGCGGATACTCGTAGTTCTTGGAGACATGGGCGATGACATGACGAATATCGCCCAGCTTGCGGGTGAATTGATTGCCAACGAACTCGCGCCCGATATGACACTCAACACATTTGACTTCGGCGTGGGGTGAAATTTGATAGGAGATGATCTCAGATGGGTGGACGCCATGACAGGCGCTGCCACAAAACTCGGATGAATTGGTGTATTCCCAGGTATATGTACCCATAATGACGGTTAATACAAAGATTACAATCAGCACAAGATAAGGTGCGGCTTTGGCCCAGCGGCTCGCGTCTGCGCCTGGGGAGAAAAAGCGGCGGATTTTCTTGAAAAAATTCTTCATTGCGCCTTCCTTGGTTCATGGCTTTTCGAGAAAATAGCTACACCATCATCATAGCAAAACGACCTTATCGGTTGTAGCAGGAAATATCCTCGCCTTTGTAGGGATTTTCCTGACAAAAACATAAAAGAACAAAAAAAGACCGTAGTTTGAGGACTACGGTCTTTTTTTTGCATGGAAAATCGAATAAATTTTATGGTCAAATAAAGATTGGTCACCGCAGAGTACGCAGAGATCGCTGAGTACTAAATTGTTTTCATCAACGGAAGTGTGAACATCGAGTAGACTTTAGACATGAGTTCAAAACGCATTCACTATCCAGAGACAACGGCACAACAGAGGAAGCTACTATTCGAGACTTGGCAATCTGGCAGCAGTGTAGTTGAAGCCTGCCGGAAGGCGCATGTAGGGCGGGGAACCTTCTATCGTTGGAAACCCCGATTT
>CALCSH010000537.1 GCA_937893815.1 uncultured Anaerolineae bacterium
GTTTAATACTACCGTACTGGCGATCCTGATGGCCTATCCCCTGGGCTATTTTATCGCCCGTGCCCCGGTCAAAAAACGTAATACGTTCCTCTTTTTGATTTTGGTGCCGATGTGGACCAACTTCGTCATCCGTGTGTACGCCTGGATGATGCTACTGCGTACACAGGGGGTGATTAATAGTGTCATCGGTTGGCTGGCGGGATTGGTAGGATTGCATTTTACACCGTTTGAAATGCTGTACACCCAGGGGGCTGTGTTGGTCGGCATGGTGTATGAGTTTCTGCCTTTTATGATTTTGCCGATCTATACTTCGCTCGAAAAAATAGACATCTCGATGTATGAAGCCTCCGCAGATTTGGGAGCGCATCCTATCCGCACCTTCCTGCGCATGACGCTGCCGCTTTCTATGCCGGGGGTGGTGGCTGGGACGATTTTGGTTTTCGTGCCGGTGATGGGAACCTTCATCGTTTCTGATTTGCTGGGCGGGCGGCAGATTGTGCTGGTTGGCAACCTGATTCAGAATCAGTTCCTCATCGCCCGTGATCCAACCTTTGGATCAGCTGCCTCGCTGGTGCTGATGACCCTGACCTTGATCGTGACTTATCTCTACACGCGCAAGTTTGGCTTTGGAGAGGAGATTGTGGCTGTATGAACCCGCACCGCCGCTCCCCTTTGGTAATTATCTCAACTGTGTTGGTGTATATCTTTCTGTATGCGCCGGTGGTGGTTTTGTTTCTATTTTCCTTCAACTCATCCAAAACCAACGTGCTTTTCGAGGGCTTTATTACCCAGGTTGGGCCTACTGAGATCGTCTCTGGGAATGTCATTCAAAGTCCGTGTGGCGCGTTCCACTGGTTCTGCGAACTGGCAAAGAATATCGAAGTGCGCCATGCTGCCCGTAATACGCTGACGATTGCGATTATTTCCACGATCACATCGACGATTATTGGCACGTTTGCAGCAATCGCCTTGCAGCGCTATAACTTCAAGCTAAAAACGTTCTCGGAAGTTTCCTTGTATATCCCAATCGTCATCCCGGAAATTGTGATGGGCATCGGCATCCTGGTGTTATTCAGCCAATTGTTCACTTTTTTGAACAGCGCTTTGCATCTGAGCGGCGACAGCCAGCTTACCCTGGGGTTGGCGACCGTGATTATTTCGCATATTGCTTTCAGCATCCCCTTTGTGGCATTGGTGGTGCGGGCGCGCCTGCACGGTTTCGATAAATCAATTGAGGAAGCTTCGATGGATCTAGGCGCCAACGAAATTATCACCTTTCGACGCGTGACCCTGCCTTCAATCATGCCGGGGGTGCTCTCTGGGGCGTTGTTGGCCTTCACGCTCTCGCTCGACGACTTTGTGATCACCTTTTTTACCACCGGCCCCGGCGCATCCACGCTGCCGATCTATGTTTACGGGTTGTTGCGCCGGATTGTCACTCCGCAGGTCAACGCTCTCTCAGCAGTATGGATCTCAATTATTCTGGTGGCCGTCTTTCTAACACAGCGTTTGCAAAGCAGGCAAACCTAACCCAAAACAAAAGGCGTTCACCACGAAGACACGAAGACATAGCATCATCAAAAAACTTCGAATCTTTGTGGTGAAGACTTTTCGTCTGTATTTCACAAAACGGCACCGCACAAAACCATCCAATCTATTTATGTACAGGAGGAAGAAATGAGAAACACAATGTTGTGGAAATTTCTGGCAGCGATGATGGTACTCAGCTTGCTGCTGGCAGCCTGTGGCGGCGGCGAAACTGCGCCTGCTGCGGGTGAGGCTGAACAATATGTTACCGGTTCAGGTTTTGTTTGCCCCGAACCCAACCCGCGCGTGGACGTCACCTCGAAAGAGCTGAATCTCTTCGTATGGACGGAGTATATCCCTGTCGAGTGGAAGGAATGCTTTGAGAAGGTATACGGCATTCAGGTGAACCATGACGAGTATTCCAGCAACGAAGAGATGTATGCCAAACTCTCCGCTGGAGCCGCGACCTACGACTTGATTCTTCCGACCGACTATATTGTCTCATTGATGATCGACCAGGGAATGTTGCAGGAATGGGATCAGGCGCAACTGGCGATGTCGGCGAATATTGCCCCCGGTTTCATGGATCTGCCCTTTGACCCAGGCAACAAGTACACCATCCCCTATATGGCTGGAACCGATGCGATCATCTACAGTGTTGATCGTGTTCCCACCCCACCGACATCCTGGGCCGATTTGTGGAATCCCGATTATGCCGGACGCCTGGTGCTGCTCGATGATCCCCGCGTGGTGATCGGCTTCACTTTGCTAACTCTGGGCTACGACATGAACACCAAGGACCCGGCGCAGTTGGAAGAGGCCAAAGCCAAATTGCAGGAATTGATTCCCAATGTCAAACTCTTCGACAGTGACAGCCCCAAGACTGCGCTAATCGCTGGTGATGTCGATCTGGGCAATGTTTGGAATGGTGAGGCTTTCACCGCCCAGCAGGAAGATCCGGCTTTTGAATATGTCTTCCCCAGTGAGGGCACGATTCTGTGGCAGGATAACTGGGCCATCCCGGCCAGCGCCCCGCACCTGGATGCCGTCTACGCCTGGGTCAACTACGTTGAGCAGGGCGATATGTTCTGGATGATGCTGCGCGACTTCCCTTACACGGTGCCCAACGCCGCCGCGCTGGATTATGCCAAGGCCAATCAGACAGAATTGTACGATGCTTATATCAGCTCGCCGATTACCAACACACCAGCAGAAGTTTTAGCGAATGGTTTCTTCATGGAAGATGTTGGCGAGGCAACCCCGCTTTATGACCAGATTTGGACGGAGGTCAAAGGCGAGTAAGAGAACTGAAATAGTAAAGAATTTTCATCACAAAGGCATTAAGCAGCCAAAAAAACGTAACTGTCCAACCATTGCAGAAATGACTCCACTGCAAAAAGACATTTTCACCGCAGAGTGCGCAGAGAACGCCGA
>CALCSH010000538.1 GCA_937893815.1 uncultured Anaerolineae bacterium
CCTGAGGGTATCAGATAATTCGCGATTTAGCCAAATTTTTCAGCGAATGGACAGAAACTCATGTAAATCTACCAATAAATCTTCGTAGGCAACTTCGAGCGAAGCAATCATTTCAGGAACACCGGAAAAATTTTTCGACGCCCCGAGTTTCTCCAACTGATACGCTTTATCTGCAAACTCATATGCACCGAATGTTTTGCAATTTGATTTCATCGTATGGGCAGAGCGAGTGAAGAGTTCATCATCGTTTGTCGCAAGCGCATTCTTCATATCCTGAATAAATTCTGGACCACTGACAAAGAAGGAATCAATCAAATCAATAAAAAATTCAGCAAATTCATCCCCCAATACATCACGATATTCTTCGATTGCAGCAGGATCAATAGCCATTATTTCACTCCTAAAATTGTGAACGCCGATCGTTGTTCAACGGCATTCGAATAGTATACAGCACACACTTAATAGTTTAGGACGTACGCAACTCGATAAAAAATATCCCGAAAATAGGGGTGTGGGGGGGGCTTCGCCCCCACACACCCCTATTTTCGGGCATTCTCTTGTACAAGTGCGTAATTCCTATAGTTAATACCCAAATTCGTCATAAAAAACCAAGTTATTTTGCACTTAAATACTGTTTCATTCCATCAATTGCCATCACCGCGGCTGGGTTTTCCCGACAGGCTATTGCCAGATAATAGGCCAAATATTCCCCAAAGTGAAGCAGTGTCCACATTTCGGCCAGCGGGCTATCGCCCTGTGCATTGACAAAATCGGTTCCCATCCCCTCCAGCATAAAATACTCTTTCGTTAAATCGACGCGCTGCTGATTACGCGGATGAATAGAGCGCGCCCGCAAAAACAAAGCCATGGTATGTGCCAACGCCCCTTCGGGGTGATTCACCCCCATCATCGTGGCGTGATTGGCTTCCGGCAAACACTCCAATTGTGCCCAGCTTTTGGCCGTGGTGTTAATTTGTTCTTTCCAGCGGCGCGCCACCGGAGTCAGAATACCCGCACCGATCACAATTATCCAGCGCTGCATGCATTGTCCTGCCAGGCGTTTGGCCGGATTCTTCATCAGGGGCACATCGGCGAGCAGCTCCGTTTGCTGCTTTCGCATGGCCGCCACCGCGTTTTGTAGCTCGGCTTCAGGGGCAGGAATCAACTTCAGGCGGTGGAACAACGCCAACAGGAGTCCGAACACGTAACCGATGGCCATGCGCGGCGGGCCATCATACGCATACCGCCAAACGTGAGAATCACCCTGTCGCGCTTTCTCCACCAACACTCCCCCGCTAGAAATCACGAGTACACGGCAATCTTGCGCAATGGCTCGATCAAATGCCGTGAGACTTTCCTCCGTATTGCCCGAATGCGAAATCACCACTACCAACGTTTGCGACCCCTGCACCCAGGCGGGCAGATCATAATCGCGATGAACCGCACTGGGAACAGCGCAATTTGGAGCCGCATACGCCGCCAACAGATCGGCGCCTAGCGCTGAACTGCCCATTCCCACCAGCAGCACGCGCTCGATTCCGCTCCATTCGTGCAGCGGCAAGTTTTGCCCCAAATGCCAGGCATCTAACAATTGTTGAGGCAAAGCCTCAATTTCAGCCATCATATTCTGGGAATCTAGATTTGGAAAAATACGGATATCGTCCAGATTCATCACTCTGAAAGCTCCATTACGAGATTGTACACATCCCGGCGGGGCCAGCCGGACTCGGCCGCGAGTTGGCGCGCAATTTTGGAGGGTTTCTCGCCATCCGAGAGGGTGGCCGCAATTTCAGCGCGCAGCCTCGATTCATTCCATGTTTCGGGCTGAGATGCTGCCCCGCCAATCACCAGTGTGATCTCGCCGCGCGGGGCCTGAGTTTCAAAATGTGCAATCGCTTCAGGGATTGTGCCGCGGAAAAATTCTTCGTAGAGTTTGGTCATCTCGCGGGCCACAACAACCGGGCGGTTCCCCAAAACCAATTCCAAATCCTGTAAGGCGGCCAGTAGACGATGAGGCGTTTCGAGAAAAATCAGCGTGTAAGGGTGTTGCGCCACATCGCGAATCGCCTGCCGACGCTGGGATGCTTTGCGCGGCAGATAGCCCAGATAAAGAAAGGCGTCGCTGGGAAGCCCGGATGCAACCAGCGCGGCTACTGGGGCGCTGGCTCCGGGTATCGGGCTGACGATATGTCCGGCATCCAGGGCGGCACGCACTAGCAGGTACCCCGGGTCATTGATTCCCGGCGTACCCGCATCCGAGACCAGGGCCACATCCCCCTCAGCGAGTACGGAGAGTAATTTTTCCAGTTGTTGCTCTGAGCTATGTTCGTGATAACTGAGCAGAGCATGTTGAGGTTCAATGCTGTAATGCGTGAGCAATTTGCGCGTTTGGCGTGTATCTTCCGCGGCGATTAACGCCACATCCCCCAGCACGCGCAGCGCGCGGTGGGTAATGTCTTCGAGATTACCGATGGGGGTAGCGACTAAAAACAAGGTGCTCATTTTACAGTTGGAACAGCCCCCGCCCAATTTTTGTGGGCTTCCAAGGTTTGTACCAGCAGATGAGCAATTTGCCGGGCGGCATCGGGGCGCGCCATGTGATGGCAGGCCGCTTTGGCCGCTTTGTGCTGATCGGGGTGATCGAGCCAATTTTTTAGCACACGCACTATTTTTTCGGGGCGCGGCGCCCAAACGCCCGCGCCCTCCGTGACTACATAGGGGATATTGCCACTTTCTTGTCCGGGTAGATGACTGTAGAGAATCATCGGCAGCCCGGCGTTGAGGGCTTCGCTGATCGTCCCTGGCCCGGCTTTGGTCACCAAGACATCGGCAGCGGCCATAAAGTCGGGCATTTCATGGACAAAGCCGTAGATGAAATTCGGCATCGAAAATTTTGTCGCTTCAAGCCGAGATTTCAGTGTCTTATTGCGCCCGGTGATGATCGCTAATGAGAGCGGTACGTTGGCATCTGAAATTGCCAGAGCCGTCTCACGGAGCGGACCCATCCCCTCACCGCCACCGACCAGCACCACCATTGGCCGGTCGTGCGGCCAACCCAATCTGGCGCGGATCGTGCTAACATCCGCCGGGGGGTGGCAGAAACGCTCGGCCACGGGCAATCCAACAACTTTTACTTGTTCGGGTTTGAGACCCAGTTTCAGCGCTCGGCGTCGGGCGGCTTCGGTGGGTACCAGGCAAAGATCAACCCAGCGATGGTACCAACTGGCGTGTGTAGTGACCAGGTCGGTGACCACGGTCACAAAAGGCGGGCGATTCGTCCCCAAGGCGCGCAGCAC
>CALCSH010000539.1 GCA_937893815.1 uncultured Anaerolineae bacterium
CCCCCATATATTCCGGCGGACATCTCCGTCATCGGCTTTTTGCAGTAGAGTCAATGATAGTCCCGCGAAATTAGAGTTCTTATCCGGAGATGATTTTTCGGCATATTTTGCGGCACCGCTAATTGCCAAGGGGCAAATAATTGGAGTCCTTGAAGTTTTTAGTCGTGATGTGCTTTATCCGTCCCAAGATTGGCTGGATTTTCTAGAAACCTTGGCTGGAGAAGCCGCTATAGCCGTGGATAATGCCCACATCTTTGCGAATTTACAGCGCTCAAATCAGGATTTGGCCTTAGCCTATGACCGCACTCTCGAGGGGTGGGCAAAAACACTCGGATTACGCGATCGCCAAACAGAAGGTCATTTCAAACGAGAAACGGAGATGACCCTAAAGCTCGCACAGGCATTGGGCGTGAACCAAACAGAGTTGGTGCATATTCGGCGTGGAGCCTTGTTACATGATATTGGCAAAATGGGCATCCCCGACTGCATCCTGTCTAAATCTGATTTCCTCAATGACGAAGAATGGACCATTATGCGGCAACATCCTGTTTTGGCCTTTGAATTGTTATCTTCCATCCCTTACTTGCGACCAGCGCTGGATATCCCCCACTATCATCATGAAAAATGGGATGGAACGGGGTACCCCCAAGGGTTAAAAGGTTCAGAAATACCGATAGCGGCCCGTATTTTTGCCATTGTCGATGTATGGGATGCCCTGATTTTTGATCGACCCTATCGAAAGGCCTGGCATCAAGAGGAAGTTCTTGCATATATTCAAGAACAATCTGGGGTGCATTTTGATCCGAAGATCGTAAGCGTGTTTTTAGCGATGCCATTATAAAAAGGGTCTCTGGACATCTACCACAGCAGTTCCGAAAGACCCTATAAAAACATTTTGGTGATCACGCATGTTATACTTCTGTTGCCCTCTTGGACTCGGAAAGGTAAATTGCCTGTTGAGTTGCTTCATGGCATACCTTGCAAATCTGATTGGGGTTGAGTGTATGAATCCAGGTTATAACCAAAAGCACAGACCGCGTGACTGCTGTTGTTCGGGTGGCGAGAAAACGGTCAACCCTGTAGTCAGGCCCTATCACCGGAGTGCGTTCGCCATTTCCGATTAGAGTTTATTGGCCAACCGATTCATTTTGCTACGCTACGTGGAGATTTTTGGAGAAATGCGCCGTTGTCTGACGGTATTGAAAATGCGCGGTTCGATGCACGACAAGGATATCCGCGAATACACGATTGATGGAGACGGTTATCACATCGGTAAACCCTTCACCAATGTCACCGGGATTCTGTCTGGAAATATCATGCATGTCACTCCGGCAGAAATCGACCGGGTGGGTGGCTTGTTTCAGGATTAGGGAATAGCCGTATGTAGAGGGCAAGCAGTAGATCGTATGACTACCTGCCATCTGTTGTAACGCTATCTGCCAAAATAAATTTTGGGCCTCTGAGATTTCGCAAGGTAAAGCCCAGATTTGGGGGTGTGGCGGGTGTTTCACACCCGCCACACCCCCAAATCTGGGAACCTCCACGCAAAGTCTCAAAGAGCCATAATTCGTTTGACCTATTTCTCAATGTGAAAGTTCGTGTTGTGCAGTAAAATAGCCATACGGCGAAATACAGCGAAGAATACCGATTTGCGTCATACATCGCGGCCAGCCCTTCGTTCAGGATGGAGACAGGAGGAGCAAAGATGGCTCGAAACGAAAAATTACTCAGTCGGGGGATTCAGTTTATTCAAACCCAAAGATATGCCGATGCTCGGATTTTATTCCATTCGGTACTTTCGGAAGAACCAAAAAACAAGCGTGCCTGGGCATGGTATGTTGAAACGTATATTCACCCAAAAGAAAAAGCCGCTGCGTTCGCCCAATTTTTGGATGAATTCCCTGGCGAATACTACGCATACAAACAATATGCCAACCTGTTGGAAGCGTTGCAACGCGATGCGCATATTCAGGCCGACCGACAAAATCATCAAATTCAGTTTGCCGAACAAGAGCTAATCGAATCCAACCAGCACCATGTGGCAAAGCAAAAACAGTTGAAACTGCTTGCCATGATTGTCTCGCTTATTTTGGTTGGACTGATATTGCTGACAAACGGTTTCACGCTTCAAAAAGTAAACATACTGGTCAACGAACTATCCCAAGTACACTATGATTTTGCAGTCCTTGACCAGGTTTATCAGTCGTTGGCCGCGGAATACAATCTCCTCAATAGCCGGTTTTCGAAACTGTCCACGGACTATCAAGAGTTGGGAGTAGCACATACGAATCTAGAGAGTGAACACCTGGTTCTGGTGGATGAATACAATCATCTCAATGCCAATTACCATTCTCTGGAAAACCAGCACGCAGCATTGCAAGCCGCGTATTCCTCGCTGACCGGGGAGCACCAGGCACTGCAAAATATAGCCGTTGTACCGCCTTATATCTCCGTTCACGACCGGGTGATTGAGATGGCATTTTATGATATACGCGGTTCACTCATCTATTGGACGACGCCATTCTCAAACCTGGAGCAGTCAATTATTGAAGGGAATCAAAAACGAAATTCGATATTCACATGGGGGCTGAATACATATCGTCTCTATTTTGATAATGGGGCATCATTTCTCGCCCCCGATTTCTCGATTTTCATCGCTCCCGGTTCATTCCGTAGCGTCATTGGCGATATCTATAACCAATCTGCATCGGATGAGGATTTTATCACCCAGGTCTGGCAAATTATTGGGCAGCTTTCCAACTATGCATCCGATGTTGACGGAGAAATTCCGCGCTATCCATCGGAAACCATGCTGGCGGGAGGCGGTGATTGCGAAGATCTGTCGATCTTATTTGCCAGTATGATCCAGGCGGCACCAGTGGATTGGTATGTGGATTTGTTTTATATCGATGCAGATAATTTGTCCAATCCGGTTGACCCGAACCATGTGATTGTATTTATTAATACCGGGCGACAAACCTACCTCATTGAGAC
>CALCSH010000540.1 GCA_937893815.1 uncultured Anaerolineae bacterium
ATCATCGCCGCCCGCAAAGCCAAAGCCGTCGAATACGAAACATATCTCCAGCAGATTGGCGCAGTGGCAACAATGGTGCAGCAGGGACGCGAGAAAGAAACGCCCACCCAACTCGATAGCCCTGGCAAACTGGCTTTGTACAATAATCTGAAAGAAACCGCAGCCAAAATCGCTGATGAAAAAGGTTTGTACAGAACAAGTGAAGACCCCGCCCTAGACTTCGCGCTGGCAATTGATGACGTAGTCATTCAAAACCGCTATGATGGTTTTCGCGGTGTAGAAGCCAAAGAGCGCACTATCAAAAAAGCAATTTACGAGATTATTCAAGATGTAGACGAAGTCGAGCGCATCTTCAAGATTATCGCTGCGCCCAAGAGCGGGTATTAATGCCTGAGAAAATTACCATTGGCGACATTTCAGTAGATGTGGTCTTCAAGGACATTAAAAATGTCCACCTGAGCGTGCATCCGCCTACGGGCAGAATTCGCATCGCTGCGCCAGAGCGCACCAGCCTCGACACTCTGCGCATCTATGCCATCTCCAAGCTCAACTGGATCCGCAAACAGCAAGCCAAAATCCAAGCCCAGGAACGTGAAACTCAACGCGAATATATTGAGCGTGAAAGTCACTACCTGTGGGGAAGTCGCTATTTATTGCGCGTCGAAGAAGTTGAAGCACCACCCTCTGTCACTCTGCTACACGATGAAATTGTGCTATTCGTGCGCCCCAACAGCGATCACGCTAAACGCGAAGAAGTCATCTCCGCTTGGTATCGAGAAGAGCTTCGTAATGCCGTGACACCCCTAATCCCTAAATGGGAAAAAGAGCTGGGTGTGCAGCTCAACCAACTCTTTATCCAACGCATGAAAACCCGCTGGGGAAGCTGTAATCACAAAAAAGGCAATGTGCGCTTGAACACTGAACTGGCTAAAAAGCCCCGTATATGCCTGGAATATATCCTCGTCCACGAAATGATGCATCTGCTGGAACCGTCCCATAATCAGCGTTTTATTGGCTTGATGGATCAGTTCCTGCCGCAATGGCGTCATTACCGAAATGGGTTGAATCAGGCTCCGCTGGGGTTTGTGACATGGGAGTATTGATTGTGCAGCCAACCCCACCCCTAACACGCTTTGCGTGGCTTTCAATTGCCGCCGCCGTTTCCACGATTGCCCTCAAAGCCGCGGCCTACCTGCTCACCGGTTCGGTCGGTCTGCTTTCCGACGCGCTCGAATCGCTCGTCAACCTGGTCGGGGCCTTGATGGCATTAGCGATGTTGACCATCGCGGCGCGTCCTGCCGATGAAGAACATGCCTACGGACATGGCAAGGCCGAATACTTTTCCAGTGGCGTCGAAGGCACATTGATTCTAATTGCCGCGATGAGCATTGGTGTTACAGCTTTTCAACGGCTTCTGGCTCCAAAGCCGCTGGAACAGGTTGGGCTGGGATTGGGGGTTTCGGTTGTGGCATCGCTGATTAACCTGGGGGTGGCGCTTGTGCTATTGCGAGCGGGAAAACGCTATCAATCCATCACGCTGGAGGCCAACGCGCAACACCTGATGACCGATGTCTGGACGTCGGCAGGGGTGCTGCTGGGTGTGGGTGCGGTGGCCCTGACTGGCTGGCAACGCCTCGATCCGATAGTGGCATTTATTGTGGCGGGAAATATCATCTGGTCTGGTGTTCGCATCGTGCGCAAATCCGTATTGGGGTTGATGGATACCGCACTGCCTGTTGAAGAGCAAAACGCGATCCAAAGTGTGCTGGACACCCATCGTCAAAGCGGCGTGGAATTCCATGCCTTGCGTACCCGTCAGGCTGGAACGCGCTGCTTTGTATCCTTTCATGTGCTGGTCCCCGGTACGTGGACCGTCCAGCGCGGTCATGATCTCCTGGAGCAGATCGAATCTGACCTCCGGCTTGCGCTGCCAAATATCACGGTTTTCACTCACTTGGAATCCATCGATGACCCGGCATCCTGGGAGGATGCAACTTTAGACCGCTCACCACAAGAACAACCCTGAAAAAGTTAATAACGGCTATATCCAAAGCTGGTAAGCACTGCCTAACGAAAGATTTGCATCACTCAGTAGGCGACGCAAATTTAAGCAACACCACATTATGAACGAATAGGTAAAAAATGATTCAATCCATCAAAGTAATCTCGATGCAATCCGATAATGCGGCATACACCTGCCAACAAATTACGCAATATCTGGGGGAACAGTTAGGCATACCGGCGGAATTTATCAACGATATTGTATGCCAGGAGCGGGAATATTTGCTCGATACAGGCCAGGCCCATCTGGGGTGGATTTGTGGATTGCCCTATGTGCGCAAAATGGAAAAGAAGCCAGAGCAAATTGAATTAGTGGCGGCGCCTGTAATGCAACAGGCTCGCTATCAACAGCGACCATTTTATTTCTCAGATGTGATCGTCCACCAGGATAGCAAATATCAACGTTTTGCTGATCTGCGCGGGGCTTCGTGGGCATACAATGATCCTCATTCGCAATCAGGATACAATCTGACCCGCTATCACCTGGCTAAGCTGGGAGAAAGTCAGGGGTATTTTGGGAAGGCGCTTGAGGCAGGGGCGCATTTGAACGCCATCGAATGGGTGTTAGCGCGCCGCATTGATGCCAGCGCGATTGATAGTACTGTGCTGGATTTGGCCTTTCAAACACGACCGGAACTCAAGGCGGAACTGCGGATTATTGAAACATTGGGGCCAAGTCCAATTCCACCGTGGGTGGTCACAACGAATCTGCCGCCTGAATTGCGCCAGGCAATCCGTGAGGTGTTCTGGGGAATGCACAAAACTGCGGAAGGGCAGGCCATTTTAGCCCGCGGACAGATTATGAAGATGGCCTGTGTCCAGGATCGAGACTATGATGTTATTCGCGAAATGGCACAGTTGGCCGCAGCGGTTGTTTGGTAATGGAGAATATGCAGCATGTTTAAACTGGTGAGATGTGGAAAAAACCGAAATGCAAGGAAGGAAACACGAATGAAAATATCCGCATATATTGCCACCAGTCTGGATGGTTATATTGCCAGGGAAAATGGTGCGCTGGACTGGCTGCCAGGCAGTGCCGGTGCAAGTGATGGAGAAGACTACGGATACCATGAATTTATGGACACCGTAGATGTACTGCTCTTGGGGCGCAAAACCTATGAACAGGTGCTGTCATTTGGGCAATGGCCGTATGGGGAAAAACGGGTGATTGTTTGGAGCCGTAGCGCCATCCAAATCCCCGCCAATCTGTCGGAAATGGTTGAATACCGATCAAGCGCTCCAGCCCAATTGGTTGATGAACTTGCGAACGCTGGTGTGCAACATCTCTATGTTGATGGCGGCAAAACGATTCAAAGCTTTATTCAGGCTGGCTTGATGCAGCAAATCATCATCACAACAGTACCCATCCTAATAGGGAAAGGCATTTGTCTTTTTGGCAGCATTGATCAGGATATCCATTTGCGCCACAGCAAAACCATTCCGTTTGATAACGGTTTTGTCCAAAGCTGGTATGATGTGCTTGCGTAGATACCTGCCAAGCGCTGCCGTCACCAGGCAAAAATCCAGTGCATGATTGAAACAAAATGAACTACCATCCGAAAGATTTCTCTCGGAGATGCGCTGTTTATCTACGAGCTCGTCAATTCTACGGCCTGGATACGTTATATTGGCGATCGAAATATCAACAATCTCGAAGCGGCAAAACAATACCTGAGAAACGGGTTTTTGAAATACGAGACAAACCCCGGGTTCAGCTACTATTTGGCGCAAACGAAGGATGAAACGCCAATGGGAATTTGTGGTTTTCTAAAGAAGCCCTATTTGGAATATGTAGATTTTGGGTTTGCATTCCTCGAAAAATACCATTGTTTGGTGGCAGAAAGCAGACCAGACGCGGTAGGAACAGGTGGCCGTAATCCTATCGGAGTGGCAACGTTTTGTTTTGGGCAGACTGACAAAACAGGTATTGCTCAAAGCCCGCGCCATGCTTCGGGTCGGAGTACGGTTGCTCCTTGTGTAAGTGCGCCATCCAATACAGATAGCAGATATTCTTTATCTTGTGAAAGCGTTCCGCGTAGCGGCAGATAATTGGAAGCATGGTTGGTACGAAATACACATTGTGTAAGATCATCAAGCTGCGAAATCACACGATGCAATTCCATCAACATCGCCGAAGGTTTCAGTAGGTGGAAACTTCCAGCTTGCCATTGGTTGTAGAGGGGTGTACCAGGAACTAACATCAACGTCAGCATGGAGAAATAATCGGGATCCATCGCATTCACTACGCGCCCGGTTTGCTGCGCATGTTCTTCCGAAAGCTCCATCCCGCCAATGCCTAAAATGCCAATTACCGAAACCAGCAATCCCGCCTGTTTTGCCTTTCGGATGGCAGCAATCATTTCTGCAGAACCAACCCCTTTTTCAACACGCGCCAACACGTCATCAGATCCGCTCTCCAGACCAAGATAGACAATTCCCAAGCCTTTCTCGCGTACTATGGCAAGCTCATCAACACTTTTCGCTAACAAATTCTGAGCCGAGGCATAAATTCCCACGCGCTCTAATTGGGAAAACCCATCTCGCAGCGTATCCAAAATTTGCGCTAAACGCCGGGTGCTCAATACCAACGCGTCGCCATCGGCCAGGAAAACGCGGCGCACTCCGGGCATCATCGTTTGAGCCGTTCGAATATCATCGAGGACTTCTGACGTTTTGCGAGCCTGAAAAGGTTTATCCAAATACGTGCCACAAAACGTGCAACGGTTGTGCGAACAACCGTACGTGACTTGCAGAATATAGCTGTTGGCCTCGCTGGGAGGCCGGATGACCATACCATGATAGCGCATATGGGTATTTTACCTGTTTTTCACAACTCAATTTTCGAGTTTGAAACGATCCGAAGGGGCTATCTGATCACCAACAATGACAACAGTGGGGTACGCAAAACAACTCTCCACAATTTTGCATTTACAATTGCCTGCTCGCTTGAAAGCAGCCAATTGTTCTGGCGCAGGAAAACCATCCAGAAAAAAAAAGAGCGAGGCCGATTAGGTCTCGCTCTTCGCTATTAAACCTCCGTGATGTACTCAACGCGCCAGGCTCTTGAAA
>CALCSH010000541.1 GCA_937893815.1 uncultured Anaerolineae bacterium
TTCTCTGGGTTGGCGTTATGCGCACGTCACTTATATTCCCGCCCGCGATGCAAACGGAGAAATCACCCACTGTATCGTTGTCACGCTCGACATTACGGAACAAAATCGCGTTGAAAGCGAAATCCAGTTATTAGCCAAATTCCCCAGCGAAAACCCAAATCCGGTTCTTCGCATTGCCAGCGAAGGAGCGATAATCTATGCCAATGCTGCCAGCCAGGATCTATTGGCCTACTGGGGTTGCAAGGTCGATGAATTGCTGCCTTCCGATATTCGAAATATTGTTATCGAATGTCGCGAATCAGGCCAGCCCCAAGCCATCGAAATGGCCATCAACGAACGCATTTTTGTATTCACCCTCTTGCCGGTGGTGGATGCGGGGTATGTAAATCTCTACGGACGCGATATCAGTGCACAAATTCAGGCGGAACGTCGCTATCGGGTATTATTTGATAATGCTCCAAATGCCATCGTAGTTGTAGATAAGGAAGGCATCATTCAACAGGTCAATAACCAAACCCTGAAGATGTTCGGCTACAATCGGGATGAATTAATTAATACACCGGTTGAATGCCTAATTCCACAGATGTTGCGCGAACGACACATTTCACTTCGAAATTCTTTCTACAATTCCCCCTATGAACGTGTCTCCGACTTGGGCATGGAACTTACGGCGCAGCATAAAAATGGCACAATTCTCTCGGTAGAAATCAGCCTGAGCGCCATGGATACGCCAGATGGACAACTGGCAACCGCAATTATTCGCGATATCAGCGCCCGAAAATTGGCTGAAAGCGAAGTGATAAAGCTCTCACTAGTAGCCAAAGAAACCGCCGATGCTGTCGTTATCACCGATAGCGATGGCATCATTCAGTATGTCAACCCATCATTCGAGATTATGAGCGGTTATTCCAGTGCGGAAGCGATTGGCCATACGCCAAGAATTATTAAATCGGGCCAACACACGTCTTCATTTTTTGAGACCCTATGGAACACAATCTTAGCTGGAGAAAACTATCGAGCCACCATCATCAATCGCAGGAAAAATGGCGAGCTTTTCCATGTAGATCAGAGCATTAATCCAATTCGTGATGAACACGGCAATATTACCCATTTTGTATCCACAGCCAAGGATATAACCGAGCGCATAAAAGCCGAGGAAGAAATCAGGCGCTCGAATACGGAATTGGCTCACGCCTACGATATCACCCTCGAAGGATGGGCACGCGCCCTCGAACTTCGCGATCAGGAAACCATCGGCCACACCCGCCGTGTCACCGAACTTACCGATCGACTGGCGCGCAAGATGGGCATCCCGGACAGTGACTTGATCCATGTACGACGCGGGGCGTTATTGCACGATATTGGTAAAATGGGCATCCCGGATCGCATCTTGCACAAACCCGGTGAGCTGACATCAGAAGAGTGGGAAATTATGCGCACGCACCCCGTGCTCGCTAATGATATGCTGTCTCCAATCCATTTTTTGCATCCTGCACTCGATATTCCTTATCATCACCACGAAAAATGGGATGGGTCCGGCTATCCGTGCGGCTTGAAGGGAGAAGAAATCCCGCTCGTTGCGCGTATCTTTGCCATTATTGATGTGTATGACGCGCTCACCACTGATCGCCCCTATCGGATAGCATGGTCTCAAGAAACCACTCTTGCCTATATTCGCGAACAAAACGGCATCCATTTTGACCCCCAAGTTGTGGAAATCTTCCTCAGTTTTTGGCAATGAATTGACTTCTTTGCAGAAGTTATGCTATACTCTCCCTACCGACCGGTCGGTAGGGAGAGTATCATGTCAAAACAACATATCCTCGAAGCCGCAGCCCAAATCTTTAGTCAAAAAGGCTATCATGCAACTTCCATGCAAGACATAGCCAACGCGGTCGATCTCAAAAAAGCCAGTCTCTACCATCACATCTCCAGCAAACAAGAAATCTTACTCGCGCTGCTCGATCGGGCGCTCGACATGGTTATCGAACAAGTCAGCGATGCCCTGCGTATCGACGCTCCTTACCCCGATAAGCTTCGCCGCGCCATGTACACCTATCTCGAAACGCTGGTTGAAAATAGCGCACTCTCAGCGGTATTACTACTGGAGTATCGCTCGCTGGAGGCCCAGCAATTCACCAACCACGTTGCCCGGCGCGACCGATTCGAGCGTCTGTGGCGCGACCTAATCCAGGCCGGGGTTGATGAAGGCATCTTCCGCTGCCATGCCCCAGGGCAAGCCACCCGCGCCCTGCTGGGTATGATGAATTGGACCATCACCTGGTACCGCCCCGATGGCCCCTCCACCCCGCAAGAAATCGCCGACCAATACGCTGGTCTTCTCCTAAACGGCTTCCTGACTCGAGAGGTTGCACAATGACCCACGCTCGCCATCTGGAAGTACACCAGCGCGCCTGCAATCATGAGGTTGTTTTTTTTGAAAGCAGTCACGGGGCACGCATCGCACAAATTCCGCTGGAGGCCTTTTCGGATTTTTGGGTGTATGCCTATTTGGTGGATGTGGATGATTATTACGTGCTGATCGATAGCGGTTCCGGTTTTGGCAAGAACAATCAACAACTGGAAGCCGGGCTGGCTGCCGCGGCCGTGGCCTGGCACCGCCCCCTGGGCTTTGATATGCTATCTCACATTCTGATCACCCACGGACATATTGACCACTTTGGGGGTCTGACCTTTCTACGCGACAAAACCAAAGCTCCAATCGGCATCCATGAACTCGACCGCCCAAATCTGACCCACACCGAAGAACGCCTCACTCAGATTGCCCGCCGATTGGGTTGTTTTCTGGCCAATGCCGGTTTGTCCGAAGAAAATATCAACGAACTTACGGATATCTATAAACTCACCAAGCTCAATTATCAACCCGGCCGTGTGGATTTCACCTACGAAAACATCGGGATGCAACTTGGCCCTTTCGAAATGCTCCACGTGCCAGGGCATAGCGCCGGGCAGGTAGTGATTCGTCTGGATGATGTGCTCTTTTGTGGCGATCACGTCCTCTCGGATATCAGTCCGCACCAGGCACCCGAGGAACTGGCACTCAGCACCGGGCTGAGTCACTATCTTCAATCCCTGCAATCCCTACATAGCTGGGCGACGAATATCCGCCTGACCCTGGGGGGACACAACCAGCCTATCCGCGACCTTCATGGCCGAATTGGTGAAATCCAACAACTCCACAAAGACCGGCTTAATAAGATTTTAGCAATTCTGCAGAAACCGCATACCGTACAAGAAGTATCCAAACATTTATTTGGCGCGGTGCATGGCTACAATATTCTATTGGCCCTGGAGGAGGCCGGCGCGCATGTTGAATATTTGCACCAGCGCGGTTTACTCGAAATAGCAAACCTAACCGAATTTCAAAACAGTGGAGGGCTTGCGCCAATCCACTATCAAACGCTATCGTACGAACCATTCTAGGAGGTACCTATGTATTCTTTCAAACCTTCTGAAGAACAACAAATGCTGATCGATGCCATCAAGCGTTATGCGATGGACGATTTGCGAGCAGCTGCACGCGAGGCTGAAGAAGAAGGTCACCTGCCCGCCGATCTTGTTGAAAAAGGCTGGGAGTTGGGTTATTTGCAGGCTTCTACCCCAGAAGCTTACGACGGATTTGGGGAACGCTCTGCTGTCACTGGCGCTCTGGCGCTCGAAGAGCTGGCTTACGGCGATCTGGCTGGTGCAATGGCCGTGATGACTCCGGCGCTGTTTGCCACGCCTATTTTGCTGGCGGGCAGCGAAGCGCAGAAGAAAGCGTATATTCCCCCCGTGATCGAAATGGAATGGAAGCCTTTTACTGCGGCGCTGATGGAACAAAAATTTGATTTTGACCCCAACGATTTGACAACCACCGCCACAATTGAAGGCGACACGATTGTGATCAACGGCGAAAAATCATATGTACCCTATGCTGCGGATGCGGAAGCGATGCTGGTATATGCCAATCTGAATGGAGCGACGCAGGCCGTTATCGTACCCAAAGAAACCACCGGGGTGGCTATTGGCGAGCGTCAGAAATTGCTCGGCCTGAATGCGCTGCCTTTCTACACGGTGAGTTTCCAGAATGTCCATATACCGCTGGAAAACCGCCTTGGAGGTACAGAAGGACACGATTTTGCCCAAATTGTGGCCGCATCGAATGTAGCTCTGGCGGCTATGGCCATTGGCGTTTCGAGTGCCGCCCTGGATTACGCCATAGAATACGCCAAAGACCGCGATGTTTTTGGTGTCAAAGTGGCGCAAAAACAAGCCATTGCGTTTATGATCGCCGAAATGGGCACCACAATCGAAGCCATCCGCCTGCTGGTTTGGGAAGCCGCCTGGATGATTGACGAGGGCAAGCCCGACTCCAGTAAACAGGCCTATTTGGCACTCTCGGGAGCGATGGACGCCGTCATGATGGTCACGGACCGCGCAGTTCAGATTTTAGGCGGTCACGGCTATATCCGCGAGCATCCTGTTGAGATGTGGATGCGCAACGGTCGCGGTTTTGCCGCGTTCAATGGATTGGCGATTGTTTAGGAGATAGTTGAGTGGCTGAGTAGTTTCGCAGTTTGGGAGTCGATGGTTTTGCAACCCGAATTCCCCAACATGCTAGCAAACTAACCAACTATAAAAACTACCCCACTAAAAAACGAGGAAGCTATGATTGATTTCGAAACCCCCAAACCCATCGAACAGCTCAATAACGTCGTTGAAACGGTTGCTGTGAATATGATGCGCCCGGTTTCACGCGAGATGGACGAAAAAGAGCACGCCATCCCCTGGGATTTCATCAACTTCATGCATACGGCGGTGAAATCTATGGGTGGCACATCAATGACCCCCGATTCCGACAAAAGCAAAAAAGATGGCGAAGAAAAACACCCCCCCATCGGATACCAACGCCTGGCGCATATGGTTGAGATGTTGGCCTGGGGCGACGCAGGGATGTATCTCTGTATTCCTGGCGGGATGCTGGGCTCCGCGGCTGTAGCGGCTTCTGGAACCCCGGAGCAGAAGAAACGCTTCCTGAGTCGCTTCATGGGCGAAAAACCCGTTTTCGATGCCATGGCGATGACCGAACCCCAGGCAGGCTCAGACACTTCGGCCATCCGCTCAAGCGCTGTGCTGGACGAGGCCACCAATGAATGGGTACTCAATGGCGAAAAGATTTTTGTCACCGCCGGGCAAAAAGCACTGATCGAATCGGATGGCTTCGTAGTCGTCTGGGCGACAATTGACCCCGCAGCAGGACGCGGCGGAATGCGCTCCTTTGTCGTCGAGGCAGGCACACCGGGTTGCAAAGTCACCAAGCAGGAGCATAAACTCGGCATCCGTGCCAGCGATACCGTCTCGATTGTGTTTCAAGATTGCCGCATCCCCTTTGAGAATATTCTCGGCAGTCCAACCGTTGAGAAATCCACCAAAGGCTTCAAGGGTGCCATGGCAACCTTCGATGCTACCCGCCCAATCATTGCCTCACAGGCGGTGGGCATTGCGCGCGCCACTGTTGAACTCATCAAGGAAGAATTGGCCAAAAACGGAGTCGAAATCCGCTATGGATTACCGCGGCAAAAACTCACCAGCCTGGAACGCGATGTGATCGACATGGAGGTAATGCTGCGCTCGGCCTGGCTGCTGACACTCAAATCGTTGTGGATGGCCGATAACAAAATCCATAACCCTAAAGAAGCATCCATGGCGAAAGTTTACGCCGGGGATATTGTTGTCAAAATCACCCAGAAAGCCGTAGAACTTCTCGGCCCGCTGGGCTATACCCGCGAACTACTGCTTGAAAAGTGGTTCCGTGATGCCAAGATTACCGATCTATACGAAGGCACCGGCCAAATCAACCGCATGGTCGTGGCTCGAAACATGCTCGGTTACCGCGGCAGTCAATTGCGCTAAAATACAAATGTCCCCAAATCTTCTCCTGCCAGGATCACCAAGTGCGGTAAAATTTGCCATGAATAAAAACCAACAAAAATGCTACCATTGCCAATCATCTAGGAGGTATTTATCATGACAAAGAAACGCCGTGTAGGAATCCTGACTGGCGGAGGCGATGTACCTGGCCTGAATGTTGCTATCAAGGCAGTTGTGAAACGCGCGCAAGAACACGAGCATGATATTGAAATTATCGGTTTGCGGAAAGGCTGGGGTTCGGTCGTCAATATCGACCCAACAGACCCGTCGACACAATCTGATCTTATCGAACCGCTCAATCAACGCCGCGTACGCACCATAGACCGCACTGGTGGCACATTCCTGCACACATCCCGTACCAACCCATCCAATATGAAGCCGGATGATATTCCCGACTTTGTGGCCGAAGAAGACCGTGTACTAAAAAATGATGGCCGTATTGATATCACTCGTCACGTACTCAAGGTTCTTGAAGTACTCAATCTGGATGCTCTGATTCCGATTGGCGGCGACGATACACTCAGTTATGCTGCCCGCCTTCACGAAGAAGGTTTCCAGGTGGTTGCGATTCCCAAAACGATGGACAACGATGTTTTCGGGACCGATTACTGCATCGGGTTTTCCACCGCTGTGACTCGCTCCGTAGAGAATATCACCGCGGTACGCACCGTTTGTGGTTCTCACGAGCGCGTTGGCGTTGTAGAATTATTTGGACGCAACTCTGGCGAAACTTCGCTCTTTGCGGCGTACCTGGGCGATGTGGATCGTGCTGTCATCTCAGAGGTGCCTTTCGATCTCGATAAGCTGATCGAATTCTTGAAAGAAGACCGCGCAAACAACCCATCCCACTACGCCATCATGACCATCTCGGAGGGAGCCTATCCCCTCGGGGGTGAAATTGTGCAATCTGGCGAAGAAGATGCCTATGGGCATCAAAAGCTGGGTGGTGTCGGACAAATCATTGCCGAAGAAATCAAGAACCGCTCTGGTATGCACACGGTATATCAACAACTGGCCTATCTCATGCGCTCCGGTTCCCCGGATTCGCTCGATCGCATGGTGGCTGTTTCGTTTGGCAATCTAGCTTTCGATCAGATTGCCCTGGGACACACCGGACGCATGGTTTCGCTGCAGCAAGGCAACTACACCACTGTGCCGCTGCCGATGGTCATCTCTGCCAAAAAGACGGTGGATGTCACCGCCCTTTACGACGCCAAAAACTACAGGCCCAAAGTGAAAGATATGCTGGGCAAACCCATGTTCATGTATTGATCGCCCGCCGATGAATCAACTGATGATAACCAAGTGGAAAATAGGAATTCTGGCAATCTTGCTGGCTGCTCTCATCACCGGGTGCAGCCTGGCAGATGCCATGCAAGCGATTCCATGGCTTAATCCCACAATCACATCGACCCCAACGGTTTCCAGCACCCCTACTTCAACGCGTACCCTGCTCACCTTCGACCGCTGGACATCCACACCAACCAATGATGGTTCGATATCATCAGAAAATGGTAGTGCAGAAAATGCACGCGCCACGATTACCCCCATTCCAACCCAAACCCTGCGCCCTTCCTGGACGCCCTTGCCCTCCAATACGCTGCGCCCAACCTGGACGTTGTCGCCAACGCTGACTCCATCGATTACGCTGACACCTACGGCAACACCT
>CALCSH010000542.1 GCA_937893815.1 uncultured Anaerolineae bacterium
TTTTCCCGGCAGGAGCCGGCATCCGCGGCACGCTGGACGGCGGCCCGGGGACAGACACAGCCGATTTCTCGGCGCACACCACCACCCTCGCCGCGCTAGTCACCGGCCTGGGTTCAACGGATGGTTTCACCGGCTCCATCAATGGACGCGCTTTCGACAATCTGAACGCCTTGATCGCGGGCAGCGCGACGGACGACTCGCTCACCGGGCGCACAGCCGCCGCCGATTGGAACCTGGACGGAGTTTGCCAATATCGTTCCGGCGGGCGAGCGCTGACCTTTGCCAATCTCGAAACCCTGACGGGTGGAGCCGGTGCGGACAACTTTATTTTCACTGGGGCGGCAAGATTTGCCGGGGATATTTCGGGCGGCCTGGGTGCAGATTCGCTCGATTACAGTGCTTATAGCGGGGCAGTGCAGGTCAACTTGCAGGCCAATATTGCCACAGCGATCACGGGTACATTTGCGGACCTCGAAAACTTGATCGGCAGTCCCTATGCGGACATGCTGATGGGCACCGACGCCGCCGATAATTTCCAGGTCACAGGCCCCAACGCAGGTGCCGTGGGCGCCTATACGTTCACAGCCTTCGAGCATCTTGATGGTGTGGCTGGGGATGACACGCTCAGCTTTGCCGCCTACACCAGCGCCCGGGATGTGCGTCTCACAGGCCTGGGAGCCATGGATGGCTTCAACGGCACCGATTCATCCCTCGGCGTGGGCTTCTTCAACTTCAACACCCTCACCGGCAGCGCTGCGACCTTCGACACGCTGACAGGCATCAACGGCGATGCCGACTGGCTGTTGGGTGCTGCTAACTGGCGGTATACATCCACCAACGCCCTCGCCTTCTCCGCCTTCGAGCTACTCACCGGCGGGACAGGCAGCGATACATTCAATATCAATGCAGATCAGGCCAACGCCACCTTGCGCGGCCTGGGCGGCGATGATCGATTTATCTTCGCCGATGCGGTTATCTTGCGCGGCCGAATCCCGGCGCTGGATGGCGGACTGGGTGCCGACAGCTTGGATTACCGGGCCTTCACCACCACGATTGTGGATGTCGACATCGCCAGCGGCCGGGCAATGAATATCAATAACAATGCCAATGGTGGCTTCAGGGGCATCGAGAAAGTGCTCGGTGGGCAGAATAATGTGATCTACGGTGATGCCGGTGACAATATCCTGTCGGGCGGTTCAGGGAGTAATGTATTGATTGGACGCGGCGGGAATGATACCTACCTCTTTGAGGATGGCTGGGGCGATGCGGAAATTCGCGAATATCCCGGAGAAGGTGAAGATACTATCGACCTCGGGCTGGTTACTGTACCCCTGACATTCACGATCCTGGGAGCGCTGATCCACATCAGCGATGGGGTCAATACGATTGATCATTTTGGCAGCAGCGGGGTCAGCCACGTGGAGAATTTCATCGGCGGGCAGACCGGCGATACCTTCGCCGTTATCGGCACGAACAACCAGGTCGACCTGCGCGGTGGCCCCGGTGATGACGCCTTTACATTTGCCGATAACGCCACCCTGGATGGCACGCTGGCCGGTGAAGCAGGCCGTGACACCCTCGATTACAGCGCCTATACCTCCCCGGTGACAATCGATCTTTCAAATGCTTCCGCTTTCAACATTCGGAGCGGCCTCCCTGGCCTAATTGACAGTATTGAAAATAGTACCGGCGGCCAGTCGAACGACATCCTGATAGGCGACGCAGCCGCCAATACCATCACCGGCGGCCCGGGGAATGACATCCTGGCGGGCCTGGGCGGTGATGACCGCTACATCTTTGAGGATAACGCTGGCGTTGATGGTGTCCTCGAAGCGGCCAGCGCTGGGAATGACAGTCTCGATTTCTCGTCAGCCACGGATGATTTACTCATCGCGCTGGGCTCGATTCACGTCAGTGGTGCGGGCATTGATGTCACCCACGCAGAGGCGCATGTCGAAAATATCATTGGCGGCTTGGGGAATGACACCTTGGATTTCAGCGCCCTTGCCAGCGCCCGCCACATCACCCTGACTGGGTTGGGTAGCAACAACGGCTTCGCCGGTACCGAAACGGTTGCCGCGCTCAATTTCGATAATATCAACGCAATCATTGGCAGCAGTGCGACCTCGGACAGCCTCACTGGCCTTGACGCCGCTTCAGCCTGGCAGCTATCAACCCTTAACGCCCAATATACCCATACTGCCCGTGCGCTGACCTCGACCGGTGTTGAAACCCTCACCGGCGGGGCGGCCTCTGACACTTTCACTTTTGCTTCAGCCTGGACAGGCGTTATCGATGGCGGTGCGGGCGATGACACCCTCAGCTACGCCGGGCATGCGGACGCACGCAGCATCACCCTGACCGGCCTGGGCGCTACGGATGGTTTCGCCGGAACGGCCTCGCTGCTGAATGGCACTTTTACCAATATCGATGCCGTGCTCGGTGGGGACTCGCCGGATGATAGACTGACGAGCCTGCATGCTGATGCAACCTGGGCAGCCACGGGCGCGAATAGCGGTCAATACACCAGTACGCACGTTTTAGATTTTTCGGCGATTGAGAATCTGGTCGGCGGCAACGCCAACGACACCCTGACTTTCGCCGCCTTTGCTGCTGCCCGCGAGATACAGATCAGTGGCGTGGGTACGGTGGACGGCTTCGATATCCGTGAGACGCATTTTAATGGTATGTTCCAAAATATCGACATGCTGGTTGGCGGCCTGGCGCTAGATGACGTTCTGATTGGTCTTGACGCATCGGCTGGCTGGATGCTGGATACGATCAATTCGCAGTATATTTACACCAACAGCCTCGCGATTTCAGCCGTCGAAACGCTCAAGGGCGGTGCGGATACTGACACTTTCAGTGTTGCGGATGGCGTCAACTTCACAGGCTCGATTGACGGCCGGGGCGGATCGGACACCCTTAGCTATGCGGGCAATGCCTCGGCTGCTACAGTCACCCTGACCGGTTTGGGCGCGATCGACGGTTTCGCTGGAACGGCCACAGGCTTGAGCATCGGATTTGAGAATATCGATATCCTGATCGGCAGCCAGGCCACCTCCGACACAATGACAGGGCTTGGCATGGATGCAACCTGGGCGGTTACCGGTGCCGATACAGGTGTGTACACCTTCGGCAATTCTCTGTCGTTCCAGGCCGTCGAGAATCTGGCGGGCGGCAGCGGCAACGACACCCTGACCTTTGCTGCCTTCGCCTCCGGCCGAGACATCCGTGTGGTCGCTGTGGGCGCGGTTGATGGCTTCGATCTGCAGGAAGCCAGTTTCAGTGGCACTTTCAAGAATATCAACACCCTGATCGGCAGTCCTGCGACAGGCTCTGGATCATCGTCTGATATCTTGACAGGGCTTGATGCTGTTGCTATCTGGTTCGTGACAGGCACGGACAGCGGTATTTACAATCGTGGCAGCACGCTGGCGTTCTCGGCGATCGAGAGACTTTCAGGCGGAAGCGCAATAGATACGCTCAACTTCATTGCCTTTGGAACTGGCCGCTCGGTAGTGCTGACTGCGCCCGGCGCGGTGGATGGCTTTGATGGCACGGAAAGCAGTTTGACAGGCGCTTTCTTCAATATGGACGCGCTGGTTGGTAGTCCGGCGATTGATGACACCCTCACCGGAAGCGATCTGCCCGCAGCCTGGAATATCACCGGCGTTGTCAATCAGTACACGCTCAACCCGACCCTGAACTTCTCTGCCTTCGAGAACCTGATCGGCGGGAGCGCTGCAGATACCTTCACCTTCCAGGCTGGCGCCGCGTTAGCAGGCAATATCGATGGCGGTGCGGGTCTGGATAGCCTCTCCTACAGCCCTTACCCGGCTGCCGCGGCGGTTATTGTAGATTTGGCTGCGGGGACAGCTACAGATGTCGGCGGAGCGGTGACCAATATCGAGCATGTTATCGGCGGTGCCGGGCATGATACGCTGTCGGGCGATGATGGCGCAAATACACTCACAGGCGGCCCTGGCGCGGACACCCTGTCCGGCGGTCTGGGGGATGACCTCTACATCTTTGGCGATGGCTGGGGCACAGATACGATCAATGAATATACCGGCGAAGGACAAGATACGCTGGATTTCAGCGCGGTGACCTACAGCCTGAATGCGGACATCAATGCCGATATCACAGTCTCAGGGAACGGGAATCGGGCTAGCCACAACGGAAACCACCTCGAGGTCGTTATCGGCGGCTCCGCCTCAGATGAGTTCATCATCAGCGGGGCGCGGCCGGTCAGTTTGAAGGGCGGCCCTGGTCAGGATACCTTTATATTCGAGGATACGGCCCGTTTGACCAACGCTGCAGCGATAGACGGCGGCATCGGTATCGACACCCTGGATTACAGCCGCTATATCGACCCGCGCAACTGGGTACTGACCGGCCTGGGGACGCTGGACGGCTTCCGGGGTACTGAGATCAGCCTCGCGGGTGGCTTCGATAATATCGATAAGATCATCGGCAAAGCGCGCACGGTGGCCGATAACGGTACCGATTCGCTCGCCGGATTGGATGCCCCGGCGAACTGGAATATTGATGTCGGCGGCCTGAAATATGTCTCGGGCGGGCGCACGCTTGACTTTTCGAATATCGAGAATCTGATCGGCGGTTCGGATCGGGATACCTTCATCTTCTCTGACGGCGCGAAACTGCCGGGCGACTTCAACAGCGTTGCAGGACGAGCGGGCACGGACACGTTGGATTACAGTGCCTACAGCACATCGGTGGAAGTCTATCTGCAAGGCGGGCGCGCCACGGGCACTACGGGCGGCGTCAGCAGCATCGAGAACGTGGTTGGCAGTGTGCAGGCGGGCAACACCATCCACGGCGATGATGGCGATAACGTACTGGTCAGCGGTTCTACAGATGACACCCTGGTCGGATATGGCGGGGACGATACCTATGTCTTCGATACCGACGGCCCGTTGGGCAGCGACATCCTGGATGAGCAGACCGGCGGCAGTGGAAACGATACCCTCGACTTTTCGGGGAGCCTAACCCTTGCTGTCGTGATCGACCTTTCGACAAAGGCCGTTCAGATTGTCAACGCCAACCTGACGCTCACATTGCTGGGCACGCTCGAGAATTTGATCGGCGGTCAGAAGGACGATATCCTGATCGGCAACGCTCAGGCCAACCGCATCACCGGCGGCCTGGGGGATGATACCCTCAATGGCGGCACGGGGAACGATACCTATCACTTTGCGGATGGCTGGGGCAGTGACAGCCTGAACGATGACGGCGGTATCGATACGCTGGACTTCTCCGCGGTTACCACCCCGTTGAGCTTCGATATCGGCACGGCCAGCCTATCCGTCAGCGGTGGCGCCAACCGGGCCACGCACACGGGCAGCGCTTTCGATACCTTCATCGGCGGCACCAACGATGACACGTTCACTCTTGCTGACGGGGTCAGTTTGGCGGGTTGCCTGGACGGCCAGGCTGGGGTTAATACGCTGGATATGTCGGCCTTCAGCGCGCCGCGCAAAACCCTGCTGACTGCCTATGGCGCACAAACTGGCTTCAACGGTGTCGACCCGGCTATCCCCAACGGCGTCGAAAATATCACAACATTAGCCGCCAGCGCCGGAGGCCTTGCCGATCACCTGAGCGGCCTGAACGAGATCAGCGCCTGGGATCTGGATGGTACGAACACCTATCGTTCCGGCGGGCGCACATTGAACTTCTCCAATTTCGAGCTACTGAACGGTGGTTCGGCTCAAGATAGCTTCACTCTGACGGGGAACCAGGCCCACTCCATTTGGGCGGGCGCCGCCGCCGATATTTTGCGGTTGAACGATGGCGCCATCCTGACCGGGGGTTTCGATGGCCAGAGCGATCACGATACCATCGATATGGCGACCTATACCTCGGCGCGCCAGGCGTTGCTCACCGGCCTGGGCAGCACCGATGGCTTTGCGGGCAGCATCAATGGCATTACGGCAGGCTTCATGAATGTGGACGCACTGGTTGGGGGCAGCACAGCGGATGATCGTCTCACCGGGCGCAACGCCGATGCCTTTTGGAATATTGACGGCACGAATCAATACACTGCTGTGCAGCCGTTGACGCTTACCGGTAACGAGACTGATTACGAGGCCAAGAAAGCAGTTGTCCAGAGTCGCACTGCGCTGATCGCCAATGGCAGTCCGGTGGCGCTGGATTTCGCCAGTTTCGAAATTTTACAGGGCGGCGCTCAGAATGATCTCTTTGAATTCAGCGGGGCGCAGACTCACTCGGTGCTGGGCGGTGCTGATGAAGACTACTTTGTCTTCGATGCGGGCGCGGCCCTTTCGGGGACGATCGATGGTCAGGCGGGGCGCGACACCCTGGATTATACTGCCGGCTCCACGGGGGCTTACACCACAGCCCTCAGTTTCGCCCTGACCGGCCTGGGCAGCATGAATGGCTTCGATGGCACGGCCAGCCAGATCAGCGGCGGTTTCACCAATCTCGCAGAAATCATCGCTGGCGCGGGGCTCGACACACTCTCCGGGTTGGATGCAGACAGCATCTGGACGGTCAATGTGCATCCTGCTTACAGCCGTTATACAGATACCCGTACGCTGAACTTTGCCCTGATGGACACTTTATTGGGCGGCAGCGGCGTAGATCAGTTCGATTTCGCTGATAATGCCGCGCTGGCAGGTAGCCTTGACGGCAATGCCGGCAATGACTCTTTGAACTACGCCGCATATACCAGCGTGCGCAACTTCACCCTGACCGCCCTCGGCAGCACGGACGGCTTCGACGGCACAGTAAACGGTATCGCCGCGGGCTTTGCCGACATCAATAACATCCGCGGCGGTTCCGCGCTCGACACTCTGACTGGCCTGAATGCCGACAGTCACTGGTGGCTCAACGCTGCTAACAGCGGTGTCTATACCAGCACGAACGCTCTGACCTTTAGCGCTGTCGATACATTCAGCGGTAACGCCGCTGCGGATCACTTCGACTTTGCGGATGGCGCGACCCTGGCCGGGCTGCTGGACGGTGGTGGCGGAATCGACTCTCTCGATTACGGAGACTATATTTCTGCGGTTGCCATCGACCTGTCCACCGGACAGGCGACCGGAATCAATCTAAGCAATCCCAACAGTGTCAGCAACGTCGAAAACATTTCTGGCGGTTGGGCAAATGACCTGCTGACCGGTGACGCCGCCGCCAACGTCATTACCGGCAATGCCGGTCACGACCAGTTAGCCGGTCTGGGCGGTGATGATACCTATATCTTTACCGATAGTTGGGGGAACGATACCCTGGCTGAGGCGGATGGCATTGATTACGATCGCGCTGATTTCTCCGCGGTCACCCTCGATCTGGACATCACTCTGGGTAGCGTTTTCGTCACCGACAATCCCTCCGGTACGTGCGGAACGGGTGCCAATTGCCTGACTCACACCGGCACCGGCCTTGACCTGCTCATCGGAGGCCAGGGCGACGATAGCTTCCACATTAACGTTTCGTCGGACATTGACCTGCGCGGTGACAGCGGCGCAGATGCGTTCATCTTCGCTCCTGCCCAGTCACTTGCTGGCACGATCGATAGCGGCAAGGGCAGCGATACCCTGGATTTCAGTGCCTATACCACTGGCTGGGATGTCATCCTGACCGGCCCAGGCAGCGCTGATGGCTTTGCGGGCACAGCAACCGGTCTGAAGGCGGGCTTTGACAATCTCGATGCCCTCATCGGCAGCGCCGCGACGACGGATACCCTGACGGGTTTGGACGCTCGCTCAACCTTCAACCTGCAACCTGCCAACTTGCAATACAGCAGCACCAACAACCTCACAATATCCGGCATCGAAACCCTCCGTGGCGGCAGCGCCGATGACACCCTTTCCTTTGCAGCGTTTACTTCGGGCCGCGCTATTCAAATAGATGCAGTCGGCACGCTGGACGGCTTCGATATCACCGAAACTCACTTCCCCGGAATTTTCCAGAATATCGACAACCTCATCGGCAGCGCGGCCGCATCCGATGCCCTGACCGGTCTTGACGCGCCAGCAACCTTCGACGTTCAACTATCATCAGTTGAATACCTCTCCACCCATTCCCTGACCATCTCTGGGGTCGAAAAGCTGGCGGGCGGCAAGGCGCTCGATACGCTCACCTTCGCCTCCTTTGCTTCTGCCCGCGATCTTGTTATCACCGCCGTGGGCAAGGTAGATGGTTTCGACATCACCGAGGCGGGTTTCAACGGCGTTTTCCAGAATATCAACAGCCTGATCGGCAGTTCTGCGCTGGCCGATGCCCTGATGGGTTTAGATGCTGCTGCTAACTGGTTACTGGATGCAGGCCCCTTACAATATATCAGCACGCATACCCTTGATTTTACTTCTTTGGAGATATTGACCGGCGGCAGCGACACCGACACCTTTAGTATCTTCGGGAGGCGCGCCGAATCCCTCGCTGGTGGTTCTGGCGATGATTGCTTTGTCTTTGCCGATGGCGCCGTAATCACTACTGCCATCCGCGGCGATGAAGGCCGCGACACCCTCGATTACTCTGGCTATCTCTCCGCGGTGACGATCAACCTGGCGACCGGTGATTTGGGCGGCGGCGTTGGTTCGGTCAGCAGTATTGAAAATATCACCGGCGGTTTTGGTGATGATATGCTAACCGGAGATACCGGGGATAATATTCTCACCGGTGGGCCAGGAGCAGATACCCTGGCGGGCGGCCCTGGGGATGATACCTATCGCTTTGCGGCGGGCTGGGGTGTGGACAATCCAATTGTCGAGTACGCAGGCGATGGAAACGATACCCTTGATTTCTCGTTGCTGACCACGCCATTGACCTTTATTTTGGGCAGCCTGGCGGTCAGCGATGGCTTCAGCTCAGTGATGCATACGGGCACCCAAATCGAAAACCTGGTTGGCGGTAATGCGGACGATACCTTCACGTTTGCCAATGGCGCTAGACTGGCTGGTAAGATCGATGGCCGTTCTGGCTTCGATACCCTCGATTTGCAGGCATACACACCCGGGTTGCGCACTCGCTTCACAGGGGCGGGCAGTGTAGATGGCATCGCCGGTGTGATCGATGCCGTATTGGGTAGTTTTGATAATATCGACTCGCTGCGTAGCGGGAGTGGCAATGACACCTTGTTGGGCATGAATACTGATGCCATCTGGACGCTCGACTCAGCCAATATGTATGCCAGTGGCAGCTCTCGTATGCATTTCTCTGGCATCGAGAACCTGACCGGCGGGGGCGGGGCGGACATCTTCCGAATAGTGGGAACGGCACAAGTAGCGGGTAATCTCGATGGTGGCGCGGGGAACAATGACACACTCGATTACCAGGCTTACACCCAGGGCGTTGTAGTCAACTTCGCTATCGGTACCGCCAGTGGGGTCAGGGGCAGGATCAGCGGCATCGAAAGTGTCATTTCCAATGGCATGGGCGTGACCCTGGAAGGCGACGAAAAGGACAACCTGCTCATCGGCGGCACAGGGAACGATGTTCTGCGCGGCTTTGGTGGCAACGACATTTTGATCGGCAACGGCGGCGATGATCGGTTGGATGGGGGCACGGGTGTCGATACGGCTGATTATCATAGCAGCCCCAGCGCTGTGACGGTAGATTTGAGCGCAGGCACGGCAACCGGCCAGGGCCGCGATACCCTGATCGGGATCGAGAATATCGTCGGCAGCAACTTTGCTGATACGCTCACGGGTGATAATGGGGATAACGCCTTCTTCGGCGGTAGCGGGGACGATATCCTGAACGGGCTGGGCGGCGACGACCTTTACCGGTTTGGCGACAATGCCGGGAATGATATCGTCGATGAGCTGGCGGCAGGCGGCCTGGATACGCTCGACTTCTCGGCGGCCACGGTGGATTTACAGATCAGTGCGGGTAGCTTGCAGGTGACCGCAACAGGAATATCTGTGATTTCTGGTGGCAGGGTCGAAAATATTATCGCTGGGCAGGGATTGGATACGCTTGACTTCTCGGCTGAAGTTGGCGATCAGTGGGTTACGTTGAGCAGCACCGGCAGCGGGGATGGCTTTGCAGGCACATCCAGCGGGTTGATGGGCACTTTCGATAACCTAAACACCCTGATAGGCGGCGTTGGGAACGACACACTCAGCGGCTTGAATGCGGTTTCAACCTTCAACTTACAACCTGCAATCGGTGAATACATAAGCACAAATGCCCTGACCTTCACCAGCTTTGAAGCCCTGCTTGGCGGCTCGGAGACAGATACCTTCGCGATCAATGGTATCGTAGCCTTCAACCTGAACGGCAACGCCGGTGACGATATCTTGCACTTCAATGACGGCGCTGCCCTTGCCGGGGCGTTCGATGGCGGCAGCGGTATGGATACGCTCAACTTCCAAGGGAATGCATCTGGGCGAACGGTTGCCCTCACCGGTCTGGGTAGCAAAGACGGCTTTGCCGGAAATGCCCCAGGTGGCACATTCAATAACGTCGATCGCCTCATCGGCGGCAACGCGACGTCCGACGCCCTGACCGGGCTTGATGCCCCAGCAAACTGGATGCTGGACAATGGAATCTCGTACTACATCAGCACCAATGCTTTGGCTTTCTCAGATATCGAACTTCTGACCGGTGGCGCAGATGCCGATACCTTTGCATTTGGAGATGGCGCGGCGCTGTCAGGCACGTTGAACGGAGCAGGTGGCGTCAACGTTCTGAATTACTCGGCCTATTCTTCGGGCGTGAACGTCGACCTGGATTTGGGCACAGCTACTGGCACGGTGGGGATCGCCAACATCACCAACCTCATTGGCGGTCAGGCCAACGACCTGCTGACAGGCGACGCGAATGCCAATACGATTACCGGCGGCCCGGGAGACGACACTTTGTTCGGTGGCGGCGGGGATGATCGCTATCTCTTTGGGAATGGTTCTGGCTGGGATACCGTACACGAGAACGCCAGCGGCGGATGGGATGTGTTGGACTTCTCTGGTGTTGCCAGCCCGTTGACTTTCTCGGTTCACACCTACACCGTGGTCGACACGGACACCCGCGTTGATTATGACGCCAACGTCGAAAACCTGATCGGCGGCAGCGGTAAAGACACCCTTAGTTATGCTGGAGATGGGGTTGTCCATACGGTCACACTGACCGGGCTGGGCGTCGAGGATGGCTTTGCGGGGATAGCTTCCGGATTGAGCGGCACCTTCGAAAATATGAACGCTCTCGCTGCAGGCTCGGGGGATGATGCCCTGATTGGTTTGAATGCAGCCAATACCTGGACAGTGGATGGCATCAGCAGCCAGTACGCCAGTGGCGGGCGTGTCTTCGGCTTCGACAGCCGTGTCGAAACCCTTTTGGGGGGCGCTGGCGGTGATCAATTCGAGATTATTGGTGCCCAAAGCGGCCAACTCCAGGGCAACGCCGGGGATGACAGGATCCACTTTGCTGAAGGCGCTTTGCTCACCGGTACATTCGACGGCGGCCTGGGGGCAGATACCCTAAGTTTCAGCGGAAACAGCACCGGGCGTGGTGTCGCACTCACCAGCCTGGGCAGTCAGGATGGCTTCGCCGGGATCGCCGCGGGCGGCACTTTCGATAATATCAATGTATTGACCGGCGGCAACGCCACGGATTCATTATCTGGCTTGACCAGTGGCAATTGGAAAATCAATGCACTGAATAACACCTACGCCAGCACAAATGCGCTCACGTTCTCAGCAATTGAAAGTTTGGTTGGTGGTTCAGGCAGCGATACATTTACCATGGCTGATGGAGCCATTTTCAACGGTAACCTGGATGGGCAGGGCGGGCTCAACACCCTCACCTTTGCCGCCTCCAGCAGCGGGAGTAATGTCACGCTGACAGGCCTGGGAGCTCTGATCGGTTTCGATGGCACAGAAGCCAGCCTCTCAGGCGGCTTTGCCAACATCACCAGCCTGATCGGCAGCGGCGGGCGCGACAGACTGAATGGCGCTGCTCTGGACGCGTCCTGGCACCTCACTGGATCAACCAGCTATCGATCGGCTTCTGGCGTGCTCGACATCTCCGCTTTTGAAGTACTGAGCGGCGGAAGTGGGTCAGACACATTCAATATTAACGGCGTCCAGACATATGACCTGCTCGGTAGCGGCGGGGACGACAGATTTATTTTTGGTGCGGGTGCTGAATTGAAAGGTACCATCGCTGGCGGCTCACATCGTTTTGGCGACACCCTCGATTATCGTGTTTTCACCACCAATGTGAACGTAAACACTGCTGCGGGGACGGCCACAGGCACTCGGGGCATCAGCGAGATTGAAGTGATCGTTGGCGGCGCGGGAGTCAATACGATCACCGGTGATGATGGCGATAACGTGCTCTTCGGCGGCCCCAGCGACGACACGCTGATTGGCGGTAAGGGTAACGATACCTACATCTTCCGCGATGGTTGGGGAAATGATACCGTGATCGAGAAACCTGGCGAAGGCAGTGATACACTCGATTTCTCTAGCCTGACTGCAGCCACCGGGCAGGTACGCTATGCCTTTGGCGTAGACGTCACCGTCACCGGCGGCGGCAGCCAAGTTACGCACACCGGGGGCAATGTGGAGAACTTCGTCGGTGGGAACTTCGGCAACCTTTTTGCCATCGAAAATTCTGCCATCGTTAGCCGCATTACAGGGGGCATATCAGACGATCATCTCGATTTGAGTGCCTATTCATTCACTCGCAATGCGGTGCTGACTGGCCCAGGTGCGGACGACGGCCTGACTGGAAGCGTCAATGGCATAGCCTTTGACAATATTGACTCTCTCACGGGCAGCGGGTTGCCAGGCGATAGCCTCACCGGGGCGAACCTGGTCAGCAGGTGGAATTTGGCTGGCGGCGCTGACTATACCGTAGCAGGACGCACGCTGGACTTTGCTGGCTTCGAAATTCTGATCGGTGGCGGAGCGGCTGATACCTTTACCCTGAGCGGCGCGCAGGCCTTCACGTTACGCGGTGGCGCAGGGGATGACACCTTTGCCCTCGATAATGCCGCTTTGTTTACCGGTACGATAAATGGCGATGCCGGAATCGACCTGCTGGATTACAGCGCTTTCATTACCCCTGTCACTGTGGATCTCTCTACCGGCCTGGCTCAGAATATCGTCGGTGTGGTGAGCGGCATCGAGAATATCAACGGCGGCGATGGCAATGACACCCTCACCGGCAGCAACCTGGCCAATGTATTGCGCGGCGGCTCTGGCGCGGACGTGCTCAGTGGCTTGGCTGGGAATGATACCCTATCTGGCGGTGCAGATAACGATACCCTGATGGGTGGCACGGGGAATGATACTTTCTACTTCGAACTTAACGCCTGGGGTGTGGATACCCTGATCGAGTTGGTCGGTGCGGGTTACGATACCATTGATCTCTCGCTTTTGGATACTGATCTCGATGTCCTGCTCGGGAGTGTCACCGTTACCAATGGCGCTAACACAGCCATACATACCGGCACCTTTATCGAGAAAGTGATTGTAGGCTCCGGTGATGATACTTTCACTGTGACGGGGAATCAATCTATGAATTTGGACGGCGGTCCCGGGGATGACAAATTTGTCTTCGAGAATGGCGCAACCCTGACTGGAACCCTGAGCGGGTCGGGCGGAACCGATGCGTTGAGTTTTGCCCCCTATGCCAGCGGTCGCAGTGTCACCCTCACCGGCCTGGGCGCTATAGACGGCTTCGCGGGCACAGCCACCGGAATCACCGGCAGTTTTCGCAATATCAATACCCTGATCGGCAGCGCCGCCGCCGACACGCTGACCGGCACAAATGCAACTGGACACTGGAACCTAAACACTAGACACTGCACCTATACTTCCAGCAACACCCTGGCTTTCTCCGGATTTGAAAACTTGAAGGGCGGTAGTGGAGCGGATACTTTCGACATTAGCGGCATACAGAGCTTCGATCTGCTGGGGGGTGCTGGTGATGACCATTTCGTCTTTGTGAACGGCAGCCAACTGGCGGGCAGCATTGATGGGCAGGCGGGCAATGACGTGCTTGACTTCTCGGCATACACCTCGGCTCGTCGCATCGTCTTGACTACCCTGGGCGCCCAGAATGGCTTTGCAGGCGGCGATTACACCCCGCAACGCGCCATTACTGGCAGCTTCGAAAACATCAATACCATCATTGGTAGCTCCGATCCTTCGAGCGATGATATCTTGGTAGGGGTGAATCGACCGGGTCAATGGGTGATAGCTGATAACTGCTCTTACAGCGTAAACCCGACGATGAACTTTAATTCCTTTGAGACTCTGGTGGGCGGCGATGCGGTTGATACTTTTGTGATTTCGGGACCTCGCCTGGTCACTCTGTTGGGCGGCGCTGGCGATGATAAATTCGTGCTGGAAAAGGGTTCGAATATTATCGGCAGTCTCAATGGTCAGGGTGGTAATGATACCCTGGAATATGGTTTGGGTACATTGCCGCCATATGATGCTGTGGCAGGGACAGCAACCGGTGTGTTAGGCGGCATTTATGCCATTGAAAACTTCACCCTAACACCAATCCCTACACCAATCCCTACACCAATCTTTACACTATACTGGACATCACCTCAGGAAGAAGAACGTAAGGTATTAACAAATACACAAAAAGCAAATACGACGCTTTATGTGGTGGTTACACTGATCACCAGCGATCAGATGGTGACCCTCGATGACACACTTATCAATATTCTTGTCGTAGATAATATTGCTCAGATTATTCTATCGCCAGGGTGTGGAGCACTGGCTGAGGTCAATATTTTAACGGAAATCGACTTGCCGTCTGAATTGCCTGAAACACTCAGTTTTATTGCCGCCCTAACGCTGAAGGTATTTGATGAGGGTGGAACACTCGTAGAATTACTGCCAATTGGGACCTGGATCAATCTCTCGTTTGCCTTGCCAGAAGATTATACAAATTACACGTTCGCGCTCTTGTATTGGGACAAAACTCTCGACAACGGTTTGGGTGGCTGGGTTGAAATCCCTGTTCGGATTCTCTTACGAGATCCTGCTCGCAATGCCGATATTGATAATGTGCAAGTATACTTCCGCTATTGGGATGATGAATTAGCGGATTGGGTTGGCCAAGTGCATTCAATGTTCTTCTGGGATATTTTGTTCTCTGATACTCTGGGTGGTTGGGTTGAGATCCCGGCCTCGTTGCTGGGTATGGATCAAATCGTTTATCTCGATGCGAGCGTTTTGGCCAGGGCTAACTTTACTGGTACATTCGTCTTGGTTACAAAGCCATAGCGGTATAGTTATTGTCAACGAAGGAGTTGTTGTCCATCATGTCAGTTCCCAACCGCGACATTTCATAGCTTTCCACGTCCGCTTGCTGAAGTACCAACTATCCACGAGTAAATGGGTGTCGGTTTTTGCTGAGGGTGAGAAATTGTCCACGACATCCAGAGCCATGCCCACCTTGCTCCTGAAAGGTCGATCTTCTTTTTTGCACACAGCTTTTTGGATATACATCTGTGGATCGAGTGGATACTGGTGTCCTTCGCCCCGATACACTCCTTGCAACAAGCTGTGACTTGACATGGTGCACCAGTTTGCACTGGATTAGTGCGGCCCCTGTCCGCCCATCTTCTACGATATAATTGCACCTATGTTTGATTCACCCCAAAATCGCCCTCAAAGTAAAACAAAAACGCTATGGTTGGTACTTTCGATTGTGCTGATCTTGGCGCTGATTTTTCCGATTGTGCAAACAGTAATTTTCATCAGTTCTCAAGATGCGAATGCTGCACTCACGCCGCAGGAGCATCTCGATGCTGGCTTGAAATATATGGAAGTTGACGAATACAACCTGGCTTTAGGAGAATTTACCCAGGCAATTGATAGTGATCCGGATTTTCTGGATGCTTATTTTGAGCGTGGAATACTGTATCAACTGGCCGGTGAAGCTGGGATTGCCAACGCTCATTTTACACTCGTCATTCGCCGAGACCCGGATAATGCCGAAGCTTATTATCACCGCGGCCAAACATATTTAGCCTTGGGTGACTTATTGGGGCAAGCCAGCCAAAATGCTGATGCAGCGGT
>CALCSH010000543.1 GCA_937893815.1 uncultured Anaerolineae bacterium
GGTGTGGGGGGGCGAAGCCCCCCCACACCCCTATTTTCGGGCATTCTCTTGTACAGCCGGTGTTCGATTCAGTCCACAGAACTCCAATAAATCACCGCCAGCGTCTGTATTTATCAAGCCCTCTTCAAAAATCTGCTAAAATCTACATTGCCATCCCTCACCAGGTTTGATAGATTTTGGTATCTTACAATCGTATTGAATCGGGTACATAATGCTGCGCAAACAAATCCAACTTGGCCTGCTGCATGTAGCAGTCACCATCACATTGCTTCCCATCAACAGCACACTAAACCGCGTGATGATCAAGGAATTAGCTATTTCGGCCACATTAGTGGCTGTTTTAGCCTCGCTACCGTATCTCATTTCGCCCATTCAGGTATCAATCGGTGCGTACGCTGACAGAAAGCGCATCTTCGGGTTTCGCCGCACCCCTTTTATCATGCTTGGGTTAGTGTTGTGTGTCGTGGGCGTTGTGCTTTCTCCTGCTACTGCCTTTGCTATGGCCGATCATCTCGGCAAGGGGATTCTCATGGGATTTATTTCTTTTGGCGCATGGGGAATGGGCTACAATCTGGCTGCCGTGTCGTATCTATCACTAGCCTCGGAACTTTCTGGTGAGAAAGGTCGCGGGAAAACGATTGCCATCATGTGGTTTATGATGATCGTCAGCATGATCATCACATCCATCCTGATCAGCAAAATGGTGGATCCCTATTCACCACTGGCGCTCGTGCGCACGTTTCGTTGGGTCGGTGGCGCGGCGCTTCTGCTCGGCCTTTTGGGCCTGATTCGCCTCGAGAATCGCTCTACCGCCCCCATCGACGAGTCCGCCGAAGAACGATACTCATGGCGGATCATGGCGCGTGCGATGTTTAATAATCCACAAGCCAGTCGCTTTTTTGGGTATCTGATCCTTCTGCTAACCGCCATTCTCGGGCAAGATATTTTACTGGAGCCGTTCGCCGGAGAAGCCTTCGGGATGAGCGTTACCGAAACCACCCGCATCACCGCTATTTGGGGCGTCTTCGTGCTCGCCGCTTTGCTGCTCACCGCCTGGCTGGAAGCGCGGATACCGAAAAAAGCTGCGGCGGCAATGGGCGGCTGGCTGATTCTGACCGGATTTTTATTTATCACCGTCAGCGGAATTTTTCTTCAAAGTCAGGTTTTTTATTTGGGATTAGCCCTTTTGGGATTGGGGACGGGGATTTCTACCGTAGCGAATCTTTCACTGATGCTCGATATGACCGTGGAAGGGCAGGTGGGACTATTCATCGGGGCCTGGGGCATGGCGAACGCGATCTCGCGGCTGGTCGGCTCGATGGTCGGGGGGGCCGTGCGTGATGTGACGCGCTTTGCCACTCAACAACCCGTTTTGGGGTATCTGCTGGTATTTGGTATGATGGCGCTGATGGTTCTGATAACGCTGGTTATGCTAACTCGTATCGATGTGAACGATTTTCAGGAACGCGCGCAGAATATCCCTGTTATCGAAAGAGCAGCGCTGGCCGGAGATGCATGAAAATAAAGGGTCCCTGGGATTCCCCGTGGCAAGGTGTCCACAATTAGGGGTATTGTGGGATTTCTCGCGGCAGTACTCAAAGAGCCAAAATAACTGCTGTGCCCGATGCTTTTGTATTTCAATTTTGGAGATTAAATAATGTCATCAGATTGGTTAAGTCTTAGCGAAATTGCCGAAGAATTAGGCGTACACCCCAGCACCATCCGCAACTGGGCTGATCAGGGCCGTATCCCTGTTCACCGTACTCCCGGAGGTCACCGCCGTTTTCGGCGTGATGAAGTTACCCTTTGGCAGCAAGCCGATCAAGCCAATACGGTATCAGAAACACAGTTGGTATTGCAAAATGCCCTCAAACGCACACGTTTTCAAATCAGCGAAGGCGGCTTGAGTAGTGAATCGTGGTATCAAAAACTCGATCAGCAAGCCCGCCAGCAATATCGTCAGAGCGGACGTTCGTTGCTGCAGGCATTGAGCGCTTATCTTTCATCAGAGACTGGTAGCAGTGCCGATGCCGAAGCCCGCGCCCTGGGCTATGAATACGCTGTGCGCGCCCGGCGCCATGAACTCAATATCATGGAAGCCACACAAGCCTTTTTATTTTTCCGCTCAAATCTTCTCGATGCGATGTACGGCGTTTACGAAGCCGCTTCGGTACAATCTCCGTTTGTGTGGAGCAATCTATTTCGCCGCATCACTGCCTTCACCGATCATGTCATGATCACGATTTTAGATACCTTCACTGCATTTGATAAGGGGTAAAAAACCGCGCAACTCTGTTTTCGGCACATTTATTGACCAATTGATTCTTTGGGAACTGCCGTGAGAAAACCCTACATGTGAACAACTGCCACGGCAATTCCCAGAGTCCCACACAATTTGCGCGTCCAATTTAGCACGATTGTGCTAAAATAGACGCGTTTTCGTTTAACAAAAATTTATCAAACCAATCCAAACCAAAAAACCAATATGACCTCATCCGTAATCCGTGTTGTGGGCGCACGCGTTCACAATCTTAAAAATATTAGTCTGGATATTCCTCGCGACAAACTGGTTGTCATTACCGGCCTGTCGGGGTCTGGCAAATCTTCGCTGGCGTTCGATACCATCTTCGCCGAGGGGCAGCGTCGTTACGTCGAATCGCTCTCCGCGTATGCGCGGCAATTTCTCGGGCAGGCCGAAAAGCCCGATGTGGACTATATTGAGGGTCTTTCCCCCGCCGTGTCGATTGACCAACGCGCGACTTCGCACAACCCTCGCTCAACAGTGGGAACCGTAACCGAAATCTACGACTATCTGCGTCTGCTCTTCGCACGCGCCGGTATTCCGCATTGCCCACAGTGTGGCAGAGAAGTCTCCCGCCAATCGGCGCAAGAAATCGTCGATGCTGTGGAACAGCTCCCAGCGGGCAGCCGCCTGCTCATTCTTTCCCCAATGGTGCGCGGTCGCAAGGGAAATCATCAAGCTGTGCTGGAAGAAATTCAGAAATCAGGTTTTGTGCGCGTACGCGTCGATGGTCAGGTGCTCAGCCTGGAAGACCCCATCGAGATGGATCGCTATAAAATTCATGATATTGATGCCATCGTGGACCGCGTGGTGATTCAGCCATACGAGAACACGGATGAGATGCAGAACTTCCGCTCGCGGTTGACCGACTCGGTGGAGACCGCGCTGCAATTTGGGGATGGTCATCTGATTGTGCAGGATACAACCCCTCACCCCTCGCTCCCATCTCCCAGTGGGAGAGGGGATGGGGGTGAGGGGCGTGATTTACATTACTCCGAGCATCTGGCCTGTGCCCACTGCAGCATCAGCCTGCCCGAGATTGAGCCGCGTACCTTCTCGTTCAACACCCCTCACGGAGCCTGCCCGGATTGCCAGGGCATCGGCACACGCCTGAATATTGACCCCGACATGCTGATTACAGACAAATCACGCTCGATCAACCACGGTGCCATCCACGCCGGTGAGTGGCGCGGCGAACGCGAAGTCGGCGGTTATTACTGGTCTACACTAGTAGGCGCGGCAGAAGACAACCGGATTGATCTCGATGCGCCCGTCAGTTCACTAACCGATGAACAACTTAATATTATTCTTTACGGCACGCGCGGCAAGGAAGTGACTGTGAACTACAAGCGCCAGCGCGATGGCAAAATCTTCACCTTCCAGCGCGAATACGAGGGCATAATCCCCAACCTGGAGCGGCGTTTCCGCGAAACCACCTCCGAGCCGATGCGAGAACGCATCATGGAATATATGAACGACCGCCCCTGCCCCACCTGCAACGGGGCGCGCCTGCGTCCCGAAGCGCTGGCTGTGACCCTGGCCGATGTCAACATTCTCAACGTCAGCCAATGGCCAATACGTCGCGCCCTGGATTGGGTGCTGATGCTCAAAGATCAAGACAACACCCTCAGCCAGCGGCAAAGAATTATTGCATCGCGCGTGCTGCGCGAACTCGAAGACCGGCTGGGATTTCTAGTTTCGGTGGGGCTGGAATATTTAACGCTCAGCCGCAACGCCTCCACGCTTTCGGGCGGCGAAGCGCAGCGCATCCGTTTGGCGACGCAGATCGGCTCGCGGCTGATGGGCGTACTCTACGTGCTGGATGAACCCTCGATTGGTCTGCACCCGCGAGATAACGCTCGCCTGCTCAGCACGCTGGTAGGGATGCGCGATTTAGGAAATACCGTACTGGTGGTTGAACACGACTCGGAAACCATCGAAACCGCTGACTGGGTAGTTGATCTTGGCCCCGGAGCTGGCGAACACGGCGGCGAAGTTATTTTCAATGGGCCGTCCAAAGATGTAATCAATCATCCAACGTCCCTCACAGGGGCCTATCTCTCGGGACGCATGCAAGTCCCAATCCCGACAGAACGCAGGCCGGGTAATGGCGAAACGATCCGGGTGATCGGGGCGCGGGCGCATAACCTGAAGAATATCAGCGTCGAGATTCCCCTTGGAAAATTGGTATGCATTACGGGAGTTTCAGGCTCGGGCAAATCAACTTTGATGGTAGATGTGCTCTACGCGGCATTGGCGCGCCACCTGCACGGCTCGCGCTCCCAACCTGCGGCGCACGATTCCATCGAGGGGCTGGAGCATATTGATAAGGTTATCAATATCGACCAATCCCCTATCGGACGCACGCCGCGCTCCAACCCGGGCACCTATACCAGCATCTTCGATCATATTCGCGATCTATTTGCCGAATTGCCGGAGAGCAAAATCCGCGGCTACGCCAAAGGGCGCTTCTCCTTCAACGTACATGGTGGGCGCTGCGAAGCCTGCCAGGGACAGGGAGAAATCCGCATCGAGATGCAATTTTTGCCCGATGTCTATGTGCCCTGCGAAATATGCCACGGCTCGCGCTACAACCGCGAAACCTTACAGGTGCGCTTCAAAGGACACTCCATCGCCGATGTGCTGGCGATGACGATCGATACAGCGGCTGAGGTTTTTGAGAATCATCCCAATATGCTACGCCGCCTGGAAACCCTGCAAGATGTCGGGCTGGGATATATTCGCCTCGGGCAATCATCGCCAACACTCTCGGGGGGCGAGGCGCAGCGTGTCAAACTCTCGCGCGAACTCTCCAAGATTTCCACCGGGCGCACGCTTTACGTGCTGGATGAACCCTCCGTGGGGCTGCATGCCGCCGATGTGCATAAACTGATTCAAGTGCTGCAACGTTTGGTGGAGGCCGGGAATACGGTATTAATTATCGAGCACAACGCCGATATTATCAAAGTTGCCGATCATATCATCGACCTGGGGCCGGAAGGCGGCGACGCGGGCGGCGAGATCATTGCCGAAGGCACCCCGGAAGATATTTGCGGCAATCCAAAATCATACACGGGGCAGTTTTTGCAAAAATACGTGCGGGCAACGCACAATCAGGATTGTGTATAGCGAAAAATAAAATGGTGGCGTGTTTCGCACGCCACCATTTTATTTTTCAGGCTTCAACCACTCCCAAGTAGTCACTCGCCCGGGGGCAATCTCCACAATCTCAGAGTGATACCCCACACCGGGCAACGAAAATCCAATTTTGTATTCCCCCGAGGGCAGGTTACCCACGGAGAATGTTTCATGCCACGGGGGTTGCAGCGCCAGCCGCACATCCATATAGGGAAATATATCCATAGGCTTGATCCCCACTTCTCCCAAAGGCTGAACCACCACTTTTACATCCACAGGATTCCCATCTGCATCCAGAATGCGCCCTGCCAATGCACCCGTCGGTTGATTCTGATCGTCAAACTGCGCCAGCCACAACTCCGGGTTACGGACATCTTCGTGCCGATTCTCGCCATAACGAACTTCAAAATGCAGCTCACTGCCAGTAGTCTGCCCCGTTGACCCCACCAGGCCGATGCGCCCCCCCACATCAATCTGCTGACCGACCTCCACATCCACCTGCGAGAGTTGGGCGTAAAGCGTATACACCGGTTGCGTGAACCCGCCCAGCGTGTGTTCGAGAATAACCAGCAGGCCGTAGAATTCTGGGGCTGGGCTGAACTGGCCTTCTTCATCCATCCCGGCGTAGACTACGCGGCCCGGCGCAACAGCCAGCACCGGTGTACCGGCCGAGTTGACGAAATCGACGCCAAATTGCATGAGTTTTGAATTTTGCATCTGCCCAAAGCGGTCACTGGGATCAACTGTATCGCGCCCTGTGGGGCCAATTGGCAAAGCCAGAGGAAAATCGGACTCGCTCGGGGGGGATTCTTGCGCCTCAGGGGTGGGTGTAACGTATAAATACGGCTCCAAATACTGAGTAACATCATACGGCACGGCCTGCATAATCACCTGCTGAAAATCAGCCGTGATAGCATTCTCAGGCAGCGCGCCAAAGCCGCCAGTGGCGATGAAGGTGGTCGTTGCCGATGCCACGATCAATGAGCGGATCAAATTCGCTTTTCTCTTGCGATTGGGGTATTCCACGGAGCCTATACTTTCGTGCCCGGGTTCAGAGCATAGACCGGCGCCAAACCAACTGTAATACCTCTAGCCTCTAAAACTTGCACCAGTTTCAAACGCAAATCGCTGGCTTTATAAACCGTATCAGGCCATTTGGCGACATAGGTCCAGACTTCATAGAAATTTGTATCCGCGCCGATACCATCGAAAATCACCACTGGCCGGTAGGCATCGCCATCCAGACGACCTTCAAATTGAGAAACCGTTTCTTCAAGCACACGTAAAACAACCACACGGTCATGTTTACCACGTACGGGGATACGTATTTTAATCCGATAACCGGGAACTCGCGAATGATTGATCAGCGTTCCATTGACGGCTTCTGAGTTTGGGATAATGATTTTGTCTTTATCAATGGTCAGCAGGCTGGTTGCGCTCATATTAATTTCGATGACTTTGCCAAAGTAATTTCCCAATGTGACATATTCATCAACATCATAATAACGCAAAAACATCAGCTTAACGCCCGAAACAATATCTGAAGCCAAACGTTCAGATCCAATGGCAAACGCGCCCGTTACGGCAGTAACGATCACCACCAGCGCCCCGGTAGTGCCGGTGATATCGATGATAATTTTGCCAGTTAGTAGAAATAAAGCCAGGCGCACCAAGCCTGCGAGAAAATCAACCCAGGTGCTATCAATGAAGCGCGAGAGCGCGCCCTTAATCAAACGGATAAGTAGCAACTCGGCCAGTGCGTAACCGATGGTGGCAATCACCACAGCCAAACCAGCCATCTTTAAGAATTCGATGATAGTGACGGGTAACGACGTTTCCATAAAAACCTTCTTTCGCTCAATCTGTTGGTATTTATTGTGGAAGACTTCTTGTAATTCTGATATAGGTGATCTTATTACTATTATATTACAAGTTACGCTGTCAAGGAATTTAAAAAACGAAATTCCCTGTTTTGGGGCTTCTTCCAAGACGGTCGTCCTCAAGGGTATAATTTTCACCAAGGAACAACGCTGAAATTGAACGTCAGGCATACTGGCTGCTAAAAGATGTGGACAAGGCTACCGAAACCACCTTGTTGAATTTGCTACACAATGGATTGCTGGAAACTATGACCCCCGTAGGCGATTATTTTCAGGGCACCTTCCGCCTGATTCGTCCGCTGTGTTATCTAGCCGAAAAAGATATTCGCCGCTTCGCGCACCGGGCCGATTTTCCGCCCCTACCGTCGGAGTGCGAGCGCAGCGATCATACTGCCCGGCAGTTGATGGCGGATATCATTCGTCAGGTGGAGAAATTGCACCCCCAGGCGCGCGCCAACTTGCTGCGGGCGGGATTACGCGGGATCAAGATGACTCCCCAAGATTGAGTCTCAGTTGAGAAGTGCGCTGCCCGGAGACAGAATCAACCCGTTAAAGGGAGAACCACTTCCGCCCCCGCGCGTGGCTCCCGTATCCTGACCAGAGCCAGCAGCGAGAAGAGAAACAGCATCCCATAGACTGCCATCAACAAGGTATAACTAAAACGATCCCCAATAGGACCGCCGATATAGGCGCCTACCGCACCGGCCCCTGCACCCGCCAAATTGGACAGGCCTAAAAAACGACCGGCCTCATCTTTCGGCACAAGCAGCGTGCCCAACGCCCAGTTGGCAGTATAGAATAACCCCGCGCCGCCACCGATCAGACAGCCACCAATATAGATGGGCGTGAGGCTGCCCGCCGTCACCAAGAAAAATGCCCCGCTGGCGGCCATCAGTGCGCTGACAACGAGAAGAGACTTTCGCCCAAAACGGTCGGCCAGCCACCCGCTGGGCAGCGCTGTCACAAGAACGAATACACCCACAAACATGACAATCTGCGCCGCCGGACCGGCGGCCTTTTCGCCAGCAAGCGCGGTAAATTTCTCTTGCAAATAGAAGATCACAAACCCGGCGATATTGGTGGATCCCACCAGGAAAGCCAGACGATTGATCACCCACCAGGTGAAAGATGGATTCTCACCGGCGCGCTCGCCAATGCTCACCCGGATGCTTAGCCACACACCAAGCCCCACCGTGACAACAATCCCGACCAAGCCGATCCATCCGGCGATCCAGTTGGCTTGTCTCGCCGGGAATCCAACCGCCCAATCCACACCCCACCTGACCAACTGCCCCACGCCTAGAATCATTACGGTAAATACGGCCGTCATCAAGAACACGCGCCATAGAGGTTGCCAGTCGAGGGGTGCCGGTTTACCGACAAGCGATTTCTCCGGAATGAACATGGTGATGGCAGTCATCATGAGCATCAACGCGCCAAGAGTCAGCAGACTACCCCGCATATTTCCGGTAGCGATCATTTTTCCAACCACAAAAGTAACAAAGATTAGCGGCAGCGGTAACTCAAACAGTGATTTGACCCCGGAAAACAGGCCGCGCTTTTCTTCAGGCACCAGATCGGGGATAATGCCCTGAGCGGCAGCATGCGCAGTATTGGCAGAGGCCATTGAGAGCGTGTATAGCACAAATAGAATCCAGAAGCCGATCATCCCGCTCAATCCCGCACCCAGGCCGATCAGCATATAGATAATCATCTCGCCAATAGCACCCGCAAAGATAAACGGTCGACGGCGGCCCCAACGTGACGAGCTGCGATCCGAGAGCATACCCATCAGGGCCTGCATCAGAATGGCGGCCATCAAGGCCCATAAGCGGATGACTCCGAGATAAGCGCCTTTGAACTCTTCGCCAACAAATTCTTGCACCAAAAGAGGAATGATCAGCGGGGTAAGCACCTGCGATCGGGCCGTCAGGGCAAACCAGAAGGCATTAAAAGTAATATAGTCAGACCAACGAATGGGGCGATTCAAATTGATTTCTCGCTAGGGGGTACGTGGAGCCGCCAAGGGCACATCTCATAAGCCCCCAGGGATTTTCAAAACCAGCCGTTCGCTTCGCAAACTATGGTCAGACTCCACTGAAAAAACTACCGTGCAGGTGTTCCCGCCGGAATATATGGGGGT